>JBKJKR010000325.1:0-11253 GCA_046597135.1 Acidimicrobiales bacterium
GAAGTACGGGTCGTTCAGCGCGGTCTCTTCGAGCTTGAGCGCGATGTCGAGCAGCGGGTTCTTGCCGGTGACCTCGAAGACGTCGTACGCGGCCTTCTTGATGATCTTGGCCCGGGGGTCGTAGCTCTTGTAGACGCGGTGCCCGAAGCCCATGAGGCGGCCCTTGCCGGCCTTGACGCTCTCGATGAAGGCATCGATGTTGTCGTAGGTGCCGATCTCGGTGAGCATGCGCAGCACGGCCTCGTTGGCGCCGCCGTGCAGCGGGCCGTAGAGCGCGGCGCACGCCGCGGCCATGGCGGAGTACGGATCGGCTTGCGACGAGCCGACGACGCGGGCCGCGGTGGTCGAACAGTTCTGCTCGTGATCGGCGTGAAGGATGAACAAGATGTCGAGCGCACGCGACAGGCGCGGGTCGCACTCGAACGTGGGCTCGGCCACGCGGAACATCATCGACAGGAAGTTGGTCTGGAAGTCGATGTTGTTGTCGGGGTAGACGAACGGCATGCCCACGCTGTAGCGGTGGGCGCCGGCGGCGAGCGTCGGGAGCTTGGCGATGAGGCGGATGATCTGGCGCATCCGGTTGTCCGGATCCTCGATGTCCTTGGCCTCGGGATAGAAGGTGGACAGCGCCGCGATGGACGAGGTGAGCATGCCCATGGGGTGGGCGTCGTAGTGGAACCCCTCGAGGAACCGCTTGCGCACGTGCTCGTGGATGTAGGTGTGCGTGGTGATCTGGTGCTTCCAGTCGGCGTACTGCACCGGTGTGGGCAGCTCGCCGTGGATGAGCAGGTAGGCCACTTCGAGGTAGGTCGACTTCTCGGCCAACTGCTCGATGGGGTAGCCCCGATAGCGCAGCACGCCCTCGTCACCGTCGAGGTAGGTGATGGCCGACGACGTGGCGGCGGTGTTGCCGAAGCTGGGGTCGTAGAACCAGACGCCGGGCATCAGCTTGGCCCACTGGGACGAATCGACCCCCCCGTTCACGATGGGCACCTCGATGGACTTCCCGGTGCGGTTGTCGGTGATGGTCACGCTCTCGCCCAATGGAGTTCCCTCGTGCCTTTCGCGACGCCCGTCGGATCTGTTGGGCGCGCTGTGTCGTGAAGTGGTGTTGGTCTACCGGTCTGCTCGCTCCTGGCGGCCGTTCACCCGCCGCCAGGCCGAAACCGAGGGGATCGTATCGCTGCGGGCGCGTGCGCTCACAGTTCTCTCCTGTGAACCGTGAATGAACGGCCGATCCCGGGGGATCGGTCCGCCTCACAGGGGACTGTTGTCGTGCCGGCGTCGCGGCAGCCGTTCGCGCTTGGAGGAGAGGATCTCGAAGCAGGCGCCTACCAGGCGGCGGGTGTCGGTGGGGTCGATGATGGCGTCGATCGAGCCGCGTTCCCCGGCGATGTAGGGGTTGAGCAGCCGTTCCTCGTAGGCCCGCTCGAGCGCGAGGCGCTCCTCGGCGGTGGCCCGCCGGTACAGGATCTCGACGGCGCCCTTCGCGCCCATCACGGCGATCTCGGCGGTGGGCCAGGCGAGTGCCAGGTCGTTGCCCATGTTCTTCGAGTCCATGACGATGTACGCCCCGCCGTAGGACTTGCGCAGGGTGACCATGACCCGCGGCACGGTGGCCCGGGCGTAGGCGAAGGCCATCTGGGCGCCGTAGCGGATCATGCCGCGCCACTCGAGGTCCTTGCCCGGGTAGAAGCCCGACGTGTCGACGAGCGTGAGCAGCGGCAGGTTGAACGCATCGCACAACGCGACGAAGCGCCCACCTTTTTGCGAGGCCGATATGTCGAGTGTGCCGGCGAGCGACTGGGGCTGGTTGGCGACGATGCCGACCGGCCGGCCGTCGATGGACGCGAACGCGGTGACGAGGTTGGTGGCCCACGCGGCCTTCAGCTCGAGCATCTCGCCGTCGTCGACGATGCTGCGCATGATGTCGCGTACGTCGTAGCTTCCCGTGGCCGACTCGGGAATGATGTCGAGCAGCTCGGGAGTGGGCCGCGTGATCGGATCAGCCGATGGCACCGTTGCCGGTTCCACGTCGGCATGCGGCGGCAGGTACCGCAGGAGCTCGGCGACGAGCGCGTTGGCCTCGGCGGTGTCTGTCGCGACAAGACTCGCCACGCCCGACGTGCGCGCGTGCATCGCCGGGCCGCCGAGCGCGTTGTTGGTGAGCTCCTCGCCGGTGAACTGGCGCACCATCTGCGGACCGCTCACGAAGGCGTAGCTGTCGTCGATCATGATGACCGCGTCGGCGAGCCCCAGGAAGAGTGCCGGGCCCGAAACCGCGGGGCCGGTGACCACGATGATGACCGGCACGAGGCCGGAGCATCGGACGAGCGCGCGTGCTGCGGTGCCCCAACCGTGCGCGGCGCCGATTCCCCCGAGGATGTCGGCACCGCTCGATGCGACGAAACCGACCAGCGGGATGCGCTTTTCGAGCGCGGTGAACGCCGCGAACGCGATGCTCTCGCCGTCCTGGGGTGACAGCGCGCCCTGGTTCATCGAGCCGTCGATCGCGAAGGTCATCACGAGTTGATCGCCGATGTGGTCGGCGCGCGTGCGCACCGACCCGGGCGTGCCGGCGCGGAGAACGAGGGGCAACTGCGTCATGGCGCGTTCACTCTCTCACAGCGCAGCAGCCCGGCTCGGGTCGTCATGGGGATAGATGCCGGGTTGGAGCGGGCCGATCTCGGCGACGATCTCGCGGATCATGCGGCGCACCTCGCGGGCGGGGGCCGCGGGGGAGCTGCGCCGGTTCGTGACGAGTCCCACCGACCGTCGTTTGAGGTCGGTCACGGGAACGCGCTTCCATTTGCTCGACTGCAGGTGCATGGGCGCCGCGGACGCCGGTAGCAGTGCTGCGCCGAATCCCTGGAACGCCAGGCTCGCGAGCAGCCGCACGCCGTCCACCTCGGCGCGGATCTGGAGCTCGTGGCCGCGCGCCGAGGCTTCGGTGTCGACGACGTCGCGGAAGTTGGTGCCCCGCGGCGGAAGCAGCAACGGGTGTTCCACGAGCTGGGCCAGCATGATGGAATCGAGCGCGGCGATGGGGTGATCGACCGGGGCGACCACCACACGGTCTTCTTCGAACATCAGCTCGGTGGCGATGTCAGGGTTCGCGACCGGCAGGTTCACGAGGGCGGCGTCGAGCCGGCCGTCGACCACCTGGGGCACCAGTGAGGTGGTCGTGGCGTCGACGATGATGAGGCGCAGCTTGGGGTAGTCGCGCTCGGCCCGCTCGAGCAGCGGGGGGACGAACCAACGTGCGGTCGTGCCGATGACGCCGACTCGCACGGTGCCGGCGATCTCGCCGACCATCGACGAGATGTCGGCGGTTATCGCATCGAGCTCGTCCTCGATGCGGCGCGCCCGCGCCACCACGGCCTCGCCCTCATGGGTCAGCTTGCCGGTGGAGCGGTCGACGAGCGTCGCTCGGAGCTCGCGTTCCAGCCGGGCGATGTGCGTGGAGACATTGGATTGCACGGTGTGCAACGAACGGGCGGCGGCCGAGAAGCTCTGGTGATCGGCGACTGCCACCAGGGCGCGTATCTGTCGGAGGTCCATCGCGAATCATGATGCCACCTATCGCCGCAAACTACTGGACAGATCACGTGAAGAGATGCACAATGTCTCCAACGCCGGGTCAACGAATCGCAACCCCCCAACGCGAAGACCTGGCGCAAAGCCCGAGATCCGACTCCCCCGTCGACGCTCTCGAGGCCGTGAGAAGGAGCCGACCCCCCTCGGCTCCTTCTCCCATTTTTGGCCTGATGTACCCTGCGCCCATGGGCGCAGCGTTCTTCGATCTCGATCGCACCCTGCTGCCGGGCGCCAGCGGCCCCACGTTCTCCGCCGCGCTGCGACGAGCCGGTGTGTTGTCGGCCCGTGGCGTCCCCGGCGAAGGACTGCTGTTCGGCCTCTTCGACGCGATCGGCGAGACGTTGCCGGCCATGGTGCTCGCCCGCCAAGGGGTGCGGTTCACGAAGGGCTGGGATGCGGCGCTCGTGGCCGAAGCCGGACGCCAGGCCGCCCTCGAGCTCGCGACTCGGATCCAGCCGTTCGCCCGCGTGGCCATCGACGAGCATCGCCGCGCCGGCCGGCGCATCGTCATGGCCACCACGAGCCCGGCCGAGCTCGCCGAACCACTCGGCCGGGCGTGGGGCTTCGATGCGGTGCTCGCCACGCGCTACGGCCGTGACGGCGGCACCCTCGCCGGTGTGGTCGACGGTCGGTACGTCTGGGGGCGCGGCAAGCTCGCGGCGGTGCGCGAGTGGGCGGCCGAGCACGCCGTCGATCTGCGCGAGAGCTACGCGTACTCCGACAGCGTGTTCGACCAGCCGCTCCTCGCTGCGGTGGGTCATCCGCTCGCCGTCAACCCCGATCCGCGTCTGTTCGCCCTGGCCACGCTGCGACGCTGGCCCGTGGTGTGGCTCGACGTTCCCGACGGCGTGCCCAAGCTCGCCGGGTTCGAGCCGCAACGAGCACTGCTCAAGGTGATCCGCCCCGAGCTCGTGCCGTACTGCCGTTTCGACATCGCGGGGCTCGACCACATCCCGGCCACCGGTCCGGTGATCCTCGCCGCGAACCATCGCAGCTACTTCGATCCGATGGCGCTGGGCTTCGCGCTGGCGCGACTCGGCCGTCCGGTGCGGTTCCTCGCGAAGCGCGAGCTGTTCGCCACTCCGGTGGTGGGTCAGCTCGCGCGATCGTTCGGCGCCATCCCTGTCGACCGCGGCTCGGGCGACCTCGGACCGCTCGAGGCCGCGGCGCGCGCCCTCGCCGGCGGCGAGGTCGTGGTGATCCTGCCCCAAGGCACGATCCCTCGCGGTGACGCGTTCTTCGCCCCGGACCTCGTGGCGCGTTCGGGGGTGGCCCGGCTGGCGCGCATGAGCGGTGCGCCGGTGGTACCGGTGGGCTTGTGGGGGACCGAGGACGTGTGGCCTCACTCCGCGAAGCTGCCGAACGTCTGGAACGTGGTGAGCCCACCAACGGTGCGCGTGCACGTGGGCCCGACGGTGGTGTTGGGGCGCGGTTCGGTGGCCCGCCAACTCGAGCGGATCGTCGAGGCGATCAGCGCGCTGCTCCCTCCGCTCGCCGAGCGCACGCTCACCCCGTCCGCTGAGCAGTTGGCGCGAACCTACCCATCGGGCAAGCAGGTAACGTCTCCGCCGGCATGAAGCGATCTTCTGTCGCATCGTGAAGCGGGCGGTTCATGAGCATCAACTTGGGCATCGATCTCGGTGACGAGCGCGTCAGCGCGGCGTACGAACGAGCCGGGACGATGCGCATGGTGTCCTTCGGCGGCACCCGGCACGCACCACTCGCGGTGCACATCGGTCGCGACGGTGCGATCACCACCGGTGCGGCGGCGATGGCTGCGGGTGCGGCCGATCCGGCCGGTCTCATCACCGAGTTCTCGGCGCGTCTGGGCGACCCTCGCAGTGTCGTGGTGAACGGCTACGCGGTCAACGGCGAGACGCTCGTCGCGCACCTGCTCACTGATGTGGTCGACCGGGTCGAGTCGCAAGTGCCCGCCGAGGCCATCAACAGCGTCGTCATCGCGTACCCGCCGCATTGGACCGGGCCCCTGCGCGCGGCGCTGATCGCCGCAGCCGGCCAGGCCGGGTTGCCGGATGTGGACGCCGTGCCATCGACGCGCGCCGTCGACCGCGCGCCCGAGAACGCACGCCATCTCCCGGAGCAGTCCACCGCGCTCGGCGCAGCGGTGCTCGCCGCGTTGCGCGACCGCGGCACTGCGACCGGTGGCGTGGCCGCCGGAGCACCGCGAGCGGGTGGCCGGCCGACGCGCCCTGCGCCACCCCTCGCCACGTCCGGTCCGACGAGCGTCTTCGATGCGACCAACCCTGACGCGCCGCGGCCGACTGCGGCGACCCCGCTGGCCGGCGTCGGTGCGGGTGGCATCGGCGCGGGTGGTGGCGGTGTGACCCCTCCGGGGGCGGGAGATGGATCGAACCGGCTGCCGTTCCTCGTGGCCGGCGGCCTTCTCGGTGCGCTGCTCGTGTTGCTGATCGTGTTGTTGATCGCTCGCGGCGACGACTCCTCGGACGTCGACGCGACCGGAGCGACCGGCTCGAGCACGTCGACCTCGTCATCCACATCGACCTCGACCAGTACGACATCGACCGCCCCACCCACCTCGACGTCGACCAGCTCCACCACGACGTCGACGCCGAAGCCCACGTCGACCACCACCTCGACCACGTCGACGACCACGACCACGATCGTCGCGCCGGCACGCATCGGCCCCGTCGCGTTGGCCGCCGACGGTTTGATCCTCCAGTTCGGGTCGTCGAAGAGCTTCACGTTGCGCTTCGGCGATGACGCCGATGGCACGCTCAGCCGGGTCGTGGCGCTCATCGGCCAACCGACTGCCGACACCGGATGGAAGCAGGTCGAGCTGTGCACCGGTGACGAGACGCGACGCGTGGAGTTCCACGACCTCGAGCTCGTCTTCACGAAGAACGCCGCCGGCGCACCCAACGGGTCGCGGACGTTTCAGCAGTGGTTCGTCGACGCTCCGGGCAAGCGGCCCGATGGGCTCGTCACGCTCGACAAGCTCGGCATCGGGTCCACGGTCGCCGACCTCCGCAGCGTGTACGGCGCGGCGCTCAAAGTGGTGCAGCCGATCGCCGGTGATCCTTCCGGGCTGTTCACCACGTCCGAGAGCGGCACCTTCATCGACGGCATCACGAGCGGGGTGACCGACAAGTCGTTCGTCAGGCAGATGTGGGCCGGTACGGCGTGCCAGCGGGTGGCCGACTGACGTAGCCCGCGAGCGCAGGGGCGATGTCGCCCCGGTGGGGCTCGGTCACGAACACCGCTTCGAGTCCGAGCCACGTCGCGAGACCGGCCAGCTCCTGCGCCAGCGGTGCAACGATGTCGCGCCCGACGGCACCAGGTTCCGCGAACGCGCCGTGGACGCGCAACGCGCCGGCCGCACGGTCGGCCTTCAGGTCGACGCGCGCGACGAGCGAGTCGCCGAGCAGGAACGGCAGGACGTAGTAGCCGTAGACCCGCTTGGGTGCCGGTGTGTAGAGCTCGAGGCGATAGCGGAATCCGAAGATGCGTTCGGTGCGGTCGCGTTCCCACACCAGTGAGTCGAAGGGCGACAAGAGCGCACGCGCCTCGACGTTCCGAGGAATGGACGCCGCGGGGTCGAGGTACGCGGGATCGCGCCAACCGTCGACCTCGGCGGCGTGCAACGTGCCGTCGTGGACGAGCTCGGTGAGCAGCGGCCGGGCATCGGGCACGCGCAGTCGGAAGTAGTCGGCCGCGTCACGCGCTGTTGCCACACCTAGGTGCCCGACTGCGCGTCGCAGGAGCTCCTTGTTGGCCTCGCGTTCGTCGGGTGTGGGCTGCGCAAGAACGTGGGCGGGCAACATGCGATCGGTGAGGTCGTAGACCCTTTCGAACGATGTGCCGCGGCGTCGCGCCGAGACGGTGCCGATCCAGAACAGCATCTCGAGCGCGACCTTGTGGTCCTTCCATCCCCACCACGGGCCACCGCGCGCCTGACCATCGTCGAGCGCGCTCGCCGGTATCGGTCCGCGTTCGTGTACTTCGCGCAGGACTGCGTCGACGAACTCGGGACGATCGCGTCGTAGTTCGACGAGGCGACGCCAGGCGTGACCCTCCTCGGCGCGTCGCATGCGCCATCGGAACAGGGGGTGCAGCTCGACTCGGTGAACGTGCTCGTCCGTTCCCAAGAGCTGCCGCTGTTCGCACGCCTCGGCCCGCATCCTCGCGATGTGCTGCCACGCATGGCCGATGCCGGCGAGCTGTTCGAGTACTGGGGATCAGCGACGCCTCGTGGCCCCAGTACTCGAACAGCTCGCCGGCATCGGCCATGCGCGGCAGCACGTCGCGCCGATGCGGGCCGAGGCGTGCGAACAGCGGCAGCTCTTGGGAACGTACGAGCACGTTCACCGAGTCGATCTGCACCAGGCCGATGCGATCGAAGACCCGGCGGACGTGGCGCCGGTCGACGCGGCCGCTCGGCCGGGGCGTGGCGAACCCCTGCGCGCCGAGGGCGAGGCGACGCGCCTGCGCCGCAGTGAACCTGACCGGTGTCCGGACCGCGATCAATGCCGCGAACCCGACGCTGCGCTGGGGGCGGCAACGAGGTTTGACCGCATGGTTGTTCCGCCCCCTGACGACATGGTGCATGTCGTGCCGGCACGAAGGTACAGATCGGTGCGCCGGGGCACCAACGGTGCGCGCCCGCCCGGTGAGGCGACTCGACCATGGTGGTCGTCAGCGGTCGACGAAGAACGAGCCGCTCTGATCCATGATGAAGTTGATCGTGGCGCTCGTGTACAGACAGACCCAACCGTTCTGGTCGACGCGGACCTGGACGGTGTTGGCCACGGTCTGGTCGGCGGCGAAGTTGAGGTTCGACGATGCGGGTACGCCCTGCGCACACGGGTACACCGACACGAAGCCGGCGGTCACCGCATCGGTGACGGTGATGTTGAAGTTCAACACGTCGCCTGGCGTGTAGCCGTTCGCGGCATAGGTGAACCAGGTGCGGGCGGGGAGCTTGCGCACCGTGGTCTCGGTGTAGAAGGGGGTGATCCGTGAATCCCAACGACGGATCGGTGCGTGCGGCCAGTACGGGACGCCATCGGTCGCGCCGCCGAAGTAGCCGACCACGTCGATGATGACGTGGGTGGTGGTCGAGGCGTAGATGCACACATCGCCGTTCGTGCCGGTGCCCACGATCGCCGCGTTCGGGCGGCTCTGCCCTGCAGAGAAGTTCACGTTCGACGCGTTCGGCACGTCGGTGTCACAGGGGAACACGGTGAGGTACCCGTTGGTCGCGCCTTGCGTCGCGGTGACGTTCATCGAGATCGCGCTCACGCCGGTTGCGGGGATGCCGGCCACGCCTGCGGTGGGCACGCGGAGGGTGGAGCCCGCGGCGACTGCGACCGACGCGCGAGTGTCGATCACCCGCTGGGGGAGGTCGAGCCCCTTGAACAGGGCGCCGGCGCTTGGGGCAGGCGGATCCCAGTCGACGAAGTAGCCCGTGATATCGGCGAGCAGGTCGGTGCCCGTCGAGGAGAACAAGCACACCTTGCCCGGCGCGCTGCGCCCGACCAAGTCGACGATCACGAGGTTCGGCACGGTCTCGGCCGCGGCGAAGTTGAGGTTGGATGCGGTGGGCGGGTCCTGCCCGCAGGGGTACGCGCTCACATAGCCCGCAGTGATCGGGCTCGTCGCAGTGATGTTGAGCACGGCCGCGGTCACCACGACCCCGGGGTTCTGGATGGCCCCCGAGACATCGACCTCGGTGATGCTGCCGGGTGCTACCGGGCCGGGCGCCGCACGTCCGGCACCCGAGCGCGTGTCGAGCACCCGGGTCGGCAAGGTCGGGACGAAGGCCCCGTAGCAGTTGTCGAAGTACGGGTCGCTCTGGATGCGGTTCGACCCGCCGTTCCACTCGAACTCGAACAGGAGACCCGGGCCGCGGCCATTCGGCGTGGAGTTGAACAGCACCGGCGAAGCTGCGCCGGTGAGCAGCAGCGGCGAGCCGGGGTTGAGCACGGTGAGCTGGCGACGTGCGAGACCGATCGACGGTTCACTGATGAACACCGTCATCGGGAGGTGGCTGACGAACTCGGCGGCCGTAGGACTGAACGGCTGCACATAGGCCCAAACCTCGCCACAGCGCGCAACCGTGAACACGTAGATGTTGTCGAAGCCGACGGTGTGTTGCGGCCCCGAGTTGTCGGCTGGTTCGCGGGCTTTGGCCGGCGTGGCGGCGAAGAGCACCGATACCACGAGCACGGTGGCGAGCGCGGCTCGCGACCGGAAGGAGCAGGCAGAAACTCGATGCACGGTGTCCTCTCGGTTCCCGAGCACGCGGCGTGGCGTACATCGGGAACCGCAAGGTACCGATCAGATTGAGCGACCGTCAATGAGTCGAACGGTCAAGGTGCTTGCCCCATATGGAGTGCGCTATCCGGCCATCTGTTGGCGGATGATGTTGAGCGCGCTCCCTGCTTTGAACCATTCAATCTGCTCGGGGCTGAACGTGTGGTTCGTGAGGAACGACCAGGTGTCGCCGTTGGCCTTGGTGACGATGACCGTGACCTGCGAGTTCGGCGCGAGCGAGGCCAGACCGGTCACCGAGATGCGGTCGTCCTCGTCGATCTTGTCGTAATCGGCCGGATCGGCGAACGTCAGCGGCAGCACGCCCTGCTTCTTGAGGTTGGCCTCGTGGATGCGGGCGAAGCTGCGGGTGATGATGGCCTTGGCGCCGCGGAAGCGGGGCTCCATCGCGGCGTGTTCGCGCGACGAGCCCTCGCCCATGTTCTCGTCGGCGAACACCACCCAGCCCTGACCGGCCTCGTGGTAATGCTTGGCAATATCAGGGAAGGAGCGCACCGAACCGTCGAGCTGGTCCTTGCCTTCGCCGATCGCGCCGGTGAACGCGTTGACCGCGCCGATGTACAAATTGCCCGAGATGTTCTCGAGGTGGCCACGGTATTTGAGCCAGGGCCCGGCCATGGAGATGTGATCGGTCGTGCACTTGCCCTTTGCCTTGAGGAGGATGGGCAGCTCGAGGTAATCGCGGCCGTCCCACGCGTCGAACGGCTCGAGGAGTTGGAGGCGATCGCTGGTCGGTGACACAGCCACCGACACCGCGGAACCGTCGGCGGGCGGCTGCACGAACGTGGCCTCGCCCGGGTCGAAGCCGCGTGCCGGAAGCTCCTCGCCGACAGGCGGCGAGAAGCGGACCTCGGTGCCGTCGGGCGCCGTGAGCGAGTCGGTGGCGGGGTCGAAGTCGAGGCGGCCGGCGAGTGCCATGGCGACGACGGTGTCGGGTGAGGTGACGAATGCGAACGTGGACTTGTAGCCGTCGTTGCGCTGGGGGAAGTTGCGGTTGTAGCTCGTGACGATGGTGTTGGGCGTGCCCTCGGCCATGTCGTCACGCTGCCACTGCCCGATGCACGGACCGCATGCGTTGGCGAGCACCGTGGCACCGATGCGTTCGAAGTCGGCCAGCAGGCCGTCGCGCTCGATGGTGGCGCGCACCTGTTCGGAGCCCGGGGTGATGAGGAGCGGCGTCTTGGCGACGATGCCGTGCGCGGAAGCCTGGCGGGCGATGGACGCGGCACGGGTGATGTCCTCGTAGGACGAGTTGGTGCAGCTGCCGATGAGCGCAGAAGAGACCTCGAGTGGCCAGCCGTTGAGTGTCGCGTCGGCGCCCACCTTCGAAACCGGACGGGCGAG
>JBKJKR010000617.1:0-6562 GCA_046597135.1 Acidimicrobiales bacterium
AGGCGGCCGCCGGTCGAGATCTGCGAGAAGTCGAAGTAGTTGTCGGAAGCGCCGGCCGCGTTGACGTTCTTGCGCGACAGCCGGACACGCAACAGATCGGGGTTCGCGTCGAAGAACTCGTGTGCGAGTGCGATCCAACCGATGATGATGACGCCCATCGCGAACGGCAGCCAGCGGTGCCGCATGCGGCGCGACGCGATCAGCCCGAGCACGACCAGCACCGCCATGAACGGCGACAGCTGGTGGGTCACCGTGATGCCGAGGAACAGCAGGAGGACCACGGCGATGGCCCGCTTCTGCAACGGCGCGGGGATGCCACGTCGATCTGCCGCGGCCATGTCGGGGCCGACGTCGCTGGTTCGTGCGAACGTGCGCGTCAAGAGGCCCACGGCGCGGGTGCTGAGCGTCGTGCGGGGCGCGAATCGACTGAGCAAGGAGAGCGCGAGCCCCACGAGCACAAGCGTGAGGAGGAAGCCGAGTGCCTGCGGGGCGAAGTAGTCCTGCCCAACCCAGTTGGCGAGCACGAACACCATGATCGTGAGCGCCTTGACCCGCGCATCGGCGGTGAGGGAAGAGACGAGGTAGGCGAGCGCGAGCGCGTTCGCGAAACCGAAGAACAGCTGCGCCCAACGGGCGAACTCCAAGATCGCGACGCCGCTCACCTCGCTGGCGAACGCCGCCAGCGCGAAGAAGCCGGGCCAGTTCTGGTAGATGTCGATCGTGCGATCGACGCTGCCGTTCGCTTGGATGTACTCCGCGACACCCACGTGCTTGTAGGTCCACGCGTAACGGGGAACCGGATCGATCGCGGACGCGGTTCCGAAGAGCATCACCAAGGCGATCGCGATGAACCACGCGAGGACGAGTTGGCGCGGGCTGTCGCGGAACAACTCGAGGACGAACCCGCCGACCGTCAGCGCGAACCCGACGAAGAACACGGTGGGGAGCGCGGTGACGAGACCGGCGTTGCCGGCCGAGCTCGGATCGGTTTCTCGCACCGTGATGACGAAGCATGCGAGTGCCGCGACGCCGACGAAGACGGGGAACCACCTGAGGACGAGCGACGAGTTCGCGTTCGACTGCGCTCGACGCGCCGCAGCAGATGCGGCGATGCCGCTGGGACCGATGGCCAGCGTGGGGGAACGGAGCTCGAGCAGGACGAGCGCGAGCGACCACACCGCCGACCCGCCCACGACGCCGACGAAGAGCCGATGGGGGTGCCAGACGTCGAGGAGGGCCATGGCTTGGGAGAGGACCGTCCACGTGGCCAGGCTCGAACCGAGTGTGATCGCGCCGAGCGCCGCTAGATCGCGTGGGCGCATCGAGACGCAGATCGCCAGCCCCGGCAACGTGAGCACGGCGATGCCCACGAACAACAGTCGCACCGGGCCGTCGCCGAGAAGCACGACCGCGACACCGCACACGACCACGACCGCCAGCGACAGCGCGGGCAGCCAACGCGTGAGTTCTGGTTGTTCGCGCGGCCGGGGTGCCGTCGACATCATCGTTCATCCACCATGGCCGGGAAGCTGGCGGTCACGCTACCCCGCGACCGCCCGCGCCAGCCAAGCGCCTCGGGTCGTCAACGACGCGCCGACGATGCCGCGCTCTCGTAGATGTCGACCAGGCGCGTGGCCACCGACGCGGGGCGCACTCGCTCCTCTGCGAAGCGCCGACCGGCATCACCGAGCTCGACGAGGCGCGCCGTGTCGCTCAGTAGCGCGGTGATCTCGAGCGCCGCGCGAACCGGATCGTCGTCGACCACGAAGGCGATCGGTTCGTGCCAGACGGGCAACGTCGACGCGACGTCGCCCGACACGATGCACGGCACGCCGAGCGCCATGGCTTCGAGCATCGACATCGAGAGTCCTTCGGCGCGAGACAGCTGTGCGTACGCGTTCGCGTGCAACAAGACGTCGCGTTTGGCGTCGCCGAACACGGGCGAAGCGAGGCGGAAGTTCGTGGGCGCCGCGGCCTCGAACGCAGGCACGGCGCCGGCTTCGGCGTGCACATCGGGTTGACCGTGCACGGTGATGTCGAGCTCGGGGGCGTGCCGCGCGATGCCGCACAATCGATCGAGACCTTTGATGTGCACGTCGTGGCGCGCGAGGCACACGAGCGCGTTCGCGCGCGACGTGTCGTGGCGCCACCCGACCGCCGCGAAGCACTCGTCGCCGAGTGGGTTCTCGACGACCGGGCGGCGACTCCGCAGACGAGGGCACGCACGAGCGACATCGTCGGCCTCGCGTTCGGTGAGGCACATCACCGCGTACGCGTGCCGCATCAACGGCCGCTCGACCAACCGGAGGTAGGGCGCCTTCTTGTAGCGGAACCGACGGAGGTACTCCGGGTGCATCGCCGAGTGGGGCGCGACCACGAACGGGATCCGCCGGAGTCGCAACACGACCGCCAGAACGGCATGCAGGGGCCGGAAGCTCGAATGGAGGTGCACCACCGCGGGGCGCCGGTCGGCCCGGCGCAACTCGCCTGACATGGCCCGCAGCAGCGCCATGCCCGACGTACCCCGCCGCACCTCGAGCGAGGGGTGCGTCACCTCGAGCGTGGGCACGGCGAGCGGTTCGGCCGCGGTCCACATCACGACGTGGTGGTCGGTCGACGCGAGCGCGGCCGCCGTCTCCTCCATGGCCCGTTCTACGCCGTCGACGCCGGTCGATGGTCGCACCGCGTTGACGTGCCAGAGAATCACCTGCCTATTCTGAGGCGTGAGCGGGCCGACCCACCAACCGGACACGGCATCCTCCGCGGACGCCTCGGGTGCCACGCGCGCCAGCGCCTCCCGAGCGACGCGCGAGGGGTATGCGTTGGTGCTCAACGCGGTTGTCACCTCCGCAGTGGGGTTGGGCTTCTGGATCTACGCGGCCCGCACGTTCGATGCGAACGAAGTCGGCATCGGGACGTCGCTCGTCAATGTGATCGTGCTGTTGTCGTCGATCGTCAGCATCAACTGCGGCCACGCGCTGCAGCGGGTGCTGCCCATCGCCTACCGGCGTCGAGCGCAGCTGGTGTTGACGGCGTACGCCGTTTCCGCGGGCATTGCGTTCGCCGGTGCCGTCCTGGTGTGGGGTTTCAAGCTCCTTCCGGCGGATGTCCGCACGCTCGAGAGCTCGACGCTGCTGATCTTCCTCGCCGGTGGCGCGGCGGTGTTCGCGGTGTTCCAGGTGCAGGACGCGGCCTTCATCGGTCTGCGCTCGGCGGGGTGGATCCCGATCGAGAACACCCTGTACGGCATCGTCAAGCTCGCGGCGCTGGTGCTGTTGGCATCACGTCGGGGCAGCGTCGCGATCGTGCTCGCCACGATCGGATGCATCCCGCCCGCGGTCATCGGCATGAACTGGCTGCTGTTCCGTCGGCTGCTCGGCAAGCGGTTCGGTAGCGAGAACGACGCCTCGCCGGCGCTGAGCCGACGGGCGCTCACCCGGTTCATCGCCGGCGATTCCATGGCCGTCATGTCGTATCTCTTCGCCTCGCTGCTCCTGCCGACGGTGATCGCGGCGATGCGCACCCCGGCGGAAGCTGCCTTCTTCAGCGTGCCCTGGATGATCTACACGACGCAGCGGCTGATCGCGAACCAGATGGCGGCCCCGGTGATCGTCGAGGCGGCGATCAACCCTTCCGCGCTGTGGCAGACGCTCCGCCGGATCCTGCGGCGTTCGATGGCGCTCACGCTGGTCGGCAGCACGGTGGCAATCGTGGCCGCGCCGATCGGTCTCGGGATCTTCGGGGCGGACTACAGCCGCGAATCGACGACCGCGCTCCGCATCCTGTCCGTCGCCGCCATCCCCCACGCGCTGTCCACCTTCGGGTGGAGCGTGCAGCGCATCCACGGCGCCACGCGCCTGCTGGTCACCAGCTCGGTCGCGATCGCCGCGCTGGGGCTGCCGCTCGTGGTCCTCCTGTTGCCGCGCTACGGCATCACGGGCGCCGCGTACGGGTGGCTCGCAGCCGAGATGCTGGGTGCGGTGCTGCTCCTCCCGGAGACCATCCGTGCCATGCACGCGCCGAAAGCCCGTGGGGCGGACCGGCCGATGCGGGTGCTCCACCTGGTGTCCAGCGAACTCGCGCCCCCGCTTGCCGTGCAGGCGGTCGACACGCTGGTCGGCCGGGGGGACATCGTGCACGTGGTGGGCATCAACTCGAGACCGGGTCCGTTCGAGAACGCGACCTACGAGACGGTTCGGGTACTCGATCGGGTGCGTCGTCACCCGGTCGCCGGGGTCATCGCCATTGCACGGCTGCTGCGCCAACACCGCCCCGATGTCCTGCACGCCCACACGCTCGCGCCGGCCGTGGCGGCACGCCTGGCCTCGGTGGTGTACCTCGGCACCGTGGTCGTCGTCACGAACGAGCACCTCGATGACGGCCGCGAGTGGCGGTCGGTCCAGCTCCTACGGCTCGCGGGTGCATCGGTGCTCACGTCGTCGTTCAAAGACGCGCAGCGCCTGCACGCCGCGGGTCTGGCGCGCGCGCAGGTGCACGTCGTCCCGGCGGTGCTCGGGGTGTCCGGCCCCCAGGTCGACGCCATGACGGTGGCACCGGATCACCGCGACCGCGTGCGCGTGGTGGGGGTCGGTTCGCTCAACGACGTCGAGGGCTGGACGCTCTTCATCGACTCGCTCGCCGTGCTGGACGACGCCCAAGGGGTGATCGTCGGTGATGGGCCGTTCCGCGCCGAGCTCGAGCGGTACGCGTCACGGGTCGGTGTGGCGGTGCAGTTCGTGGGCTTCTCGGAGGCCGTGATGTCGTTCGTGCGTGAGAACGACGTGTTCCTCGCCACCAGCCCGTCAGGGGTCACGCCCACCATCGTGCGAAGCGCGGCCTCGGCCGGGGTGCCGAGCGTGCTCACCCGGCCGTGTCTTACGACCGACATCCTCGGCCACCAGAGCTTGTTCGTCAGCCCGCTCCTCACGCCCGATGCGGTGGCCGCGACCGTGCGGCGAGCGCTCGATGCACCCTCGGCGGAGCCGGGGGTGGCTGCCGTGGCCCCGGCCGAGTCGCGCCGGGATCGTGTCGTGCAGCGCTACCTCGCGAGGTTGCTCGGCGACACCACCTGAGGATGGTCAGTGCGGGCGGATGCGTTCGGCGGCGATGGTGCGCAGGATGCGCATGCCGTCGCGGAAGGCGTTGAGGTTGCTCGTGCCGCTGATGCGCTCGGACTCGTAGCTCGGGACCTCGACGACGCGGATGCGAGCCTGCAGGGCCCGGACGGCGAGCAACGTCTCGATCTCGAAGCCGCTGGTGTGCACGGCCAGGTCGGGCAGGCAGCGACGCCAGAAGGCGTTGTAGCCATAGCAGAGGTCGGTGAAGCGGGCGCCCCAGAACTGGTTGACGAGCCCGCGCAACACCCGGTTGCCCATGCTGCGGGAGAAGGTGAGATCGGCGCTGCCGCCGCCGGTGGCGTAGCGCGTGCCCTTCGCGAAGTCGGCACCGGTGCGGAGGGCGCCGATGAAGCGCGGGATCTCGGCCGGGTCGGTCGAGCCGTCGGCGTCGAGCATGACGATGATGTCGCAGGTGGCGGCGGCGAAGCCCTGCACGAGGGCGCCGCCCTTGCCCTTGCCGCTCTGCTGCACGATGCGGGCCGTGGGCCAGCAGCGGAGTGCCTCTTCCACGGTGCCGTCGGTGGACGCCGCGTCGACGATGACGACCTCGTCGATCCAGGCCGGCATGCGGTTGAGCACGTGCGGCAGGTTCCCGACCTCGTTGCGGGTGGGGATCACCACCGTGACGGTGGGCTTGTACTCCGAGGCGATCGACCGGTACTGGCCGGCGCGGGGGACCGCGTGCAGCGAGGTCGTGGCGGCACGCGTGCCCCGACGGTTCTCGACCGGCGGGTGAGCGAGCTCCTTGGCGACGGGCGCATGCATTCGTGTCTCCAGGAAGTTTTCGAGCACTTTCCGTGCGTTGGCTGTGTTTAGCAGTGGGCCACCGCCAGCGTCCACCGTGAAGAGGTTGGAAATACGAGGAACGCACGGAAATGAGTTAAACGGCCTGGAAAAGAAGGGCAACCGTCATATGTCGATTCGCGCGCTTCGGGCGCTCATGCGGCGTGCACCGCGCTCGGAGTAGTGGCAACGGGCACTTCATGGCCGCTCGTGTGCGGACCGTGTGAACTGACGCCAATTCGGTCACGATCGGTGACCAAATCAGGCTGTTTCGATTGACCACGTAGCTCACAGCGCCATATCGTTGCGTCGAGGCCATAGGGAGAAGACCAGGTGCCCCAAAGCATCGTTGAGGGTGCGCGCATGCGTCGAGCCCTCGCGCTCGGGCTGATCGTGGTGCTCGCCGCGAGTGTGCTGCGGTTCTCGGTCCGCCAAGAGGCCGATGCGGCCGACACCATCGATCCGGCGTTCGTCGACCAGGTCGTGGCCACGGGCCTGGTGCTGCCCACCTCCATGGCCCGGCTGCCCGACGGGCGCGTGCTCATCGCCGAGAAGGCCGGCCGCGTGCGGGTCTTCAAGAACGGTCAGATCCTCGCCACGCCGTTCGTCGACTTCCGTGGCGTGATCAACGAGGCGCTCGACAGGGGCCTCACCTCGGTCAC
>JBKJKR010000594.1:0-13778 GCA_046597135.1 Acidimicrobiales bacterium
CTGCACTACCACCTGCATCAGGCCGACTATTGGTACTGCCCTGTCGGCACCATCCGCGTTGTGCTACACGACTTGCGCGCGGGCGGCCCGACTGATGGCGGCACGATGTGTTTCGACATCAGCGGCGAGAACCATCTCGGCGTGTACATCCCGCCCGGTGTGGCGCACGGTTTCGCCGCGCTGTCCGACGTTGTGATGACGTACTTGGTCGACAGCTATTACAACCCGGCCGACGAGCTCGGCGTGGCGTGGGACGATCCGGCGATCGGCGCCGACTGGGGCATCGCCGACCCGGTGTTGTCCGGACGCGACCGTACGAACCCGAAACGGTCGGCCATCGAACCGCAGTGGCAGCCCCACGCAGCCCTGCGAACCTGACGGGAGCCAGCTTCAACATGCGTATCTTCGTGACCGGCGCGGCCGGTTTCATCGGTGCGAACTACGTGCACTACGCGCTCGATGCCACCGACGACGAGATCACCGTCTTCGATGCGCTCACGTACGCCGGCAACCTCGACAACCTCAAGGACCTGTACGACAACCCGCGCCTCAAGTTCGTCAAGGGCGACATCTGCGATCGCGAGAGCGTGCGCGATGCCATCGCCGGGCACGACGCGGTGATCCACTTCGCGGCCGAGAGCCACGTCGACCGGTCCATCGTGAACCCCGACGAGTTCGTCCGCACGAACTGCCTCGGCACGAACGTCATGTGCGACGAAGCCCGCCGCATCGACGTGCAACGGTTCCTGCACATCTCGACCGACGAGGTCTACGGGTCGATCGACGAGGGCAGCTTCCGTGAGACCGACCCGCTCGCGCCGCGGTGGCCGTACTCGGCGTCGAAGGCCGGCAGCGACCTCATCGCGTTGGCCTACTACGAGACCTACGGGCTGCCGGTGGTGGTCACGCGTTCGTCGAACAACTTCGGGCCGTACCAGTTCCCCGAGAAGGTCATCCCCTTGTTCGTGACCAACCTGCTCGATGGCCACAAGGTGCCCCTCTACGGCGACGGGTTGAACGTGCGCGACTGGTGCTTCGTCGAGGACAACTGCGCGGGCGTCGAACTCGTGTTCCGCAAGGGCGTCATCGGCGACGTGTACAACATCGGCGCGGGCAACGAGGTGACCAACCGCGAGCTGACCGATCGCTTGCTGGCCCTGTGCGGCCGCGACGAGTCGTCGATCGACTACGTCGAGGATCGACTCGGTCATGATCGCCGCTACTCGGTCGACATCACCAAGATCGAATCGCTCGGTTGGTCGACCCGGCGCGAGCTCGGCGAGGCGCTCGAGGCCACCGTTGCCTGGTATCGCGACAACCGCCGGTGGTGGGAGCCCCTCAAAGCGCGCGCCACGATCGCGAAGTCAGCGAGCTGACCGTGCAGCTCCTCGTGACCGGAGCAGGTGGCCAGCTCGGCCAGGATGTGTCCGCCGCGTTCGCCCGCCACGAGGTGACCGCGCTCGCACACGATCGACTCGACGTCACCGACCGAGATCAGGTGCTGGGCGCCATCACCACATTGCGCCCCCAGGCCATCGTGCACTGCGCGGCGTGGACTGCGGTCGACGCCTGCGAGTTCGACCCCGATCGCGCATACGCGGCGAACGCGCTCGCCGTGCGCCACATCGCCGAGGGGGCCCGACGCGTCGGCGCGCACGTGTGCCACATCTCGACCGACTACGTGTTCGACGGAGCCAAGGCCACGCCCTACAACGAATGGGACACGCCCGCACCACGCTCGGTGTACGGCGCTTCGAAGTTGGCGGGGGAGCGCGAGCTCGATTCCGACGCGACCATCGTGCGCACGTCGTGGGTGTGTGGCTTCGGTGGCGCCAACATGGTGAAGACCATCCTGCGCATCGCCGCGCAGAACCCCGAGCTGTCGTTCGTCGATGATCAGATCGGACACCCGACCTTCACCGCGGATCTGGCCACCACCATTCGACGGCTCGTGATCGACCGCCGCCCCGGCGTCTTCCACGTCACCAACCAGGGTGCGGTGTCGTGGTACGAGTTCGCTCGCGCCGTCATGGCCGCGGCCGGACTCGACGCCGATCGGGTATCGCCCATCGCCACTGCGGCACTGGTGCCTGCGCGGCCCGCCCCGCGCCCGGCGAACTCGGTGCTCGACAACGCCGCACTGCGCTTGTCGGGTGTGCCGTTGCTGCGCGACTTCCGCGAACCGCTCGCCGAGCTCGTCGCGCGGTTGAACGCCTGACCGACGCGGGTCAGAGGAAGCGGCGTACCGCTCGCCACCACAGCCGCAGTGGGAGCTGTAGCGGGGCGAGCGTCGACGGCAGTGGGAAGTTGCCGGGGTCGAGGTTCTGCTCGATCACCGGGACGAGCACGCGGTCGGACCTGGTGCGAGTGGCCTGCATCGTGGCGCGCCGGCCGGCGATCCACCGGGCGTTCCGCAGCACCCACCACCACGACCGGACCTTCTCGCGCCACCAACCCTGGCGGAGGGCGAGGACGAACACCGCCCCTTCGAACATCACCAGCAGCGGCGCGAGCAGCACCAACGAACGGCTACCCCACAACGACAGCACCATCACCATGCGGTTGCGTTCGACGAGGAAGAACTTGTCGCGGTTGCGACTGAACTCATAGCGGTGCACGATCACCGCGTCGGGGACGTAGCGCACCAGCCAACCGCGCTGGTGCACGCGGATCGACAGGTCGCAGTCCTCGTAATAGGCGAAGAACTCGGTGCACAGCCCACCGAGCTCGTTCCATCGGTCGCGCCGCATGAGCATGCCGGCGCCACTCGCGCCGGCCACTTCGTGCTCCGTGGCATGGTCGGCGGCCGGTTCCTCGAAGTGGCCGGCCCAGCTCACCCCGAGGAAGTGCAGCGAAAGCCCGGCGGCGTTGAGCAGGTGCGGACGATCGGCGAGCCGGACGCTGGCCGTCGCGATGCCGACCTCGCCACGCAAGGCCACGGAGACGAGCTTGGCGAGGGCGTCCTCGTCGACGATGGCATCGGGGTTGACCATTGCGACGTAGGTTCCGGTCGCGACCTCGACGCCGGCGTTGCAGCCCCCCGCGAAGCCGGTGTTCGTGCCGTCGCTGACCACCGTGACGCCGACCCGGTCGCGCAGGCGCTCCACGGCACCGTCGGTGCAGCCGTTGTCGACGAGCACGACCTCGACCGACACGCCCACCGAGTCGAGCGATGCGATGACGGAACGCTCGAGCCAGGGCTCTGCGCCGTAGGCAACGGTGACGACGGTGACGCTGGGCCCGGTCATGGGATCACGAGCGTACCCTCGACTAGTGTCCGCTGGTCCCGAGGGAGGCCTGCGCTGTCCGATCTGCTCGTCGTCATCCCGGCGCTCAACGAGGCCGAGACCATCGGTCGCGTCATCGGTGACGTGACGGCCGCGCTTCGCGCCGACGTGGTCGTCATCGATGACGGTTCGACCGACGACACCGCTCGCGTGGCGCGCGCCGCTGGTGCGCAGGTGCTGAGCCATCCGTTCAACCTCGGCGTCGGCGGCGCCATTCGCACCGGCATGCGCTACGCAGCGCGCGAGGGGTACTCGCGGGTCGTGCAGATCGACGCGGACGGGCAGCACCTTGCCGGCGAGGCGGCGCGGTTGCTCGCCCAACTCGACGACCAGCACGCCGATCTGGTCATCGGCTCGCGCTTCGCCGAGGGGTACGCGCGTACCTCGGCCGGCTACGAAGTGTCGACGCTGCGCCGCATGAGCATGCGTCTCCTCTCGCGCCTGGTGTCACGTCGCCTCGGAACGCGCATCACCGACACCACGAGCGGGTTCCGCGCCTTCGGGCCGGCGGCGATCGAAGTGCTCGCACCGCTCTACCCGAGTGCCTACCTCAGCGACACCGTCGAGACGCTGCTCATCGCCGGCGATCTTCGCCTGCGGGTGGTCGAGATACCGGTGGCAATGCGCGAGCGGCTCGGCGGTACACCGTCATCGGGGCACTTTCGCAGCCTGTTCCATCTGGTCCGCGTCATCCTCGTGGTGCTGTTGCACCGAGTGCGCTACCCGGTGGCCAAACGAGGTGTGCAGTGAGGCCAGCGCGATGAGAGGTGGGCAATGACCTGGAAGCTGGTGGTGTTCGTAACGACGGTCGCGATCATCAACGTGGCGGTCGTCGTGGAGTTCGTCCGCCGGCGCAAGCTCGGCGAGAACTTCGCCCTGTTGTGGATAGGCGTGGGTCTGCTCGGCATCGTCTTGTCCGTGGCTCGGCCGCTCATCGATAAGGTGGCCGATGACATCGGCGTGCGCTACGGGCCCACGCTGATCTTCACCGGAGCGATCCTGTTCCTCCTCTTCGTGTGCATGAACCTCTCGATGCACATCTCGCGTCTCACCGAGCGCTCCGAGATCCTCGCTGAGGAGATCACGTTCCTGCGCAACCGGATCGACGGCGAACCACGCACATGAGCGCAGCTTCCACCATCGACCGGTCCACGTTCGACCGGGCGCTGACGTTGTTGACGGCCGCTGCGCAGCCTGACGCCCACGGCTACGTCGGTCTCCAGACCGTGCCGTACCGGGGGCACCACCTGCTGGCGTCGGCCGTGCTGGCGTGCGCGACCCCGCATGCCGTGGTCCTCGAGGGCGGCGTGTCGTCGGGCTACTTCGCTCGCGTGCTCACCGCAGCCGGCATGGTGGTCGACGGACTCGAACTCGATCCCGAGGCCGCAGAGCGGGCGCGCGGCGTGTGCCGGCGCGTGTGGGTAGGCGACCTCCAGGCCGTCGATGCCGGCGAGCTCGACGGTCCCTACGACGTCCTGCTCTTCGGCGACACGCTCGAGCACATCGCCGATCCGGTCGCAGTTCTGCGCCGGTTGCGGGGCACGTTGCGCGACGGCGGTGCGCTCGTCGTGAGCATCCCCAACTTCGCCAACTGGGCAGTGCGGCTCCAGGTGCTGGTCGGTCGTTTCCGCTACACGGATCGTGGCATCCTCGATCGAACGCACCTTCGCTTCTACACCGAGCAATCGGTGCTCGAGCTCTTCGCCGCAGCCGGTTTCGATGTGGTCGACATGCGGGGCGCCATCCCGGTGCCGTTCGTGCGAAACGCTGCGCTCTGCCGTCTGTTGCATCGCGTGGGCAACCTGCGCCGGTCGCTCTTCGCCTACAACTTCGTCGTTACCGGCGTTCCCGCGCGCGACGCCGACCGATGACGAAGCCGTCCACGCTCGACCGCGCCGCGCTGCTCTTCTGCATCGTGCTCGCGGCCGTCGTCGTGGGGCTGCACGTCAACGCGTACCCACAGCTGTCGCCCATCGACGAACTGCAGCACCTCGACTATGTCCACAAGGCGCCGAGCTTCCACGTGGTGGCTCGCGGGGAGCGCATCGGGCAGGACGCGCTGCGCGACGAGGCGTGCCGGGGACTCGACACCAACTTCGGAGGGCTCCCTGCGTGCGAGGCTCCCGCGCCGCTGAACCCCGACGACTTCCAAGAGCGCGGCTACAACACGGCCTACGTGCACCCACCGCCGTACTACTTCGTCACGGGTGTCGCGGCCGAAGTCATCAACGCACTCACGGGCGTCGACAGCACGCACACTGCGGCGCGTGCCGTGGGCGCAGCCTGGCTGGCGGTTGCGGTGTGGTTCGTGTGGCGCCTCCTCGTGCACCGAGGGGCGAAGCCGCTGACCCAGGTCGCCCTGCTCTCGTTGCTCATCGTGTCGCCCGCAGTGGTGTTCGCATCCTCGACCACCGGCCCCGATGCATCGAGCCTGCTCGCCGGGGCGTCTCTGCTCGCGGCCGTGCTGTTGTGGGAGGAGGAGGTCGTGCCGGCGTGGGTGTTGGCACCCGCGGTCGCGTTCACGCTGCTGCTCAAGTTCACCCACATCGGAGCCATCGGCCTGGCGCTGGTGTACCTCTTCGTGCGTGCAGTCCAGCAAGCGCCGCTCTCGGCGTGGCGCGTCGACGCGACGTACCGTCGTTACGGACGGTCCGCGGCGATCGTGCTGGGCTCGGCGTTCGCGATGCTGCTCCTGTGGACCGGAGTGCAGGAGGTGGTCGCGAAGGCGCCGGCCAGCGAGATCTCCATGAACCAGTCGTTGCACACCGACACGTTTCCCACGGCGCAGGTGCTCGAGAGCATCGATGCGACGTTCTCGCCGCTGCAGACGCCGTACTTCGCGCCGGCCATGCGCAACCAGTACGTGATCGGGCTCAACCACGTGATCGACGTTGCGACCCTGCTGGCCGTCGCGTCGGTCGCAGTGTTCGCCGCGGTGCGCAGCAAGGAACGTGCGCTGGGCCTGGCCACGGCGGTTGCCATGCTCACGCTCGGTCCGGTCACCATCGTGATCAACTACGTCAACTCGTCGGCGGTCACGTCGATCCCGCCGCGCTACGGCCTGCCGATGGTGCCGGCCGCGGTGGTGTGTGCCGTACCGGCCATGGATCGACGATGGGTGCGGGTGCCGGTCGGCGCGCTGGCCGCATTGGCGGTGGCCATCGTGCTGCAGCGACTGGTGCGCGCGTGAGCGCGCTCAGGCGGTGCGGCAGGCCAAGGTCCGAGTCGCGCCCGGGCCTGCGTTGATGGCGTAGACGCACACGGTCTGGCCGGCGCGGCCGGGGACGACGACGTCGAATCCGTGCCGTGCACCGGCGGTCGGGTAGGCAGTCAAGATGTCCGAGCGGTCGCGATCGGCGAGCACCGGAGTGCCTGCGGTGCCGACGTAGACGTGCACCTCGATCGGGTCGGTCGTGTTCGGGTCGATGGCCCACCCGCTCACGCGGATGCCGTCGGGGCCGGCGCGCACCACATCGACGGCGCCGAACGGATCGGCCGGCACGAACACCGAGCGGCAGCCGATCTGCTGGTTGGCACCGGCGCGAACGTTGATGGCATAGGCGCAGATCGTCTGCGTGCCCGGCGGCGCCTTCACGGTGGCGCGGAAGCCGTGAGCGCTACCGAAGCCCGGGAAGGCGGCGGCCAGGTCGGGCCGGTTGCCGTCGGCCGTCAACGCCGTACCGGTCGAGGCGACGTAGATGTGCACGTCGATCGGGGCGGACGTGTCGGGGTCGATGGCCCAGCCGGACATCACGATTCCGTCCGCCGTGCCGACCGCTGAATCGATCGCACCGAACGGTTGCACGCTGTTGACCACCGTGCGACAGCCGAGCAGTTGGTTGTCGCCCGGGCCGACGTTGATGGCGTAGGCGCACACGGTGTTGATCGCCTGCCCGACCGCGAACGTGGCATCGAAGCCATGGGAAGGTCCGTAGGCCGGGAACACCGCGGCGAGATCACCACGGGCGTTGGCGGCGCGCATCGAACCGGCCATCGCGCCGTTGACGTACACGTGCACATCGCTCGAACCGGCGTTGTTCGGATCCATGGCCCAGCCGCTCACCCGAACACCCCCGGGGGTGGCGACCGCCACATCGAGCGAACCGAAGGGTTGCGTGTCGACGGTGACCGTACGGCAGCCGAGCAGCGTGGCGCCGGTACTGCCGGCAGGCGCCACTGCATAGGCACAAATGGTGTTGACCGCTCGATCGATCGGCACCGAGACGGTGTAGCCCACACCGGTTGCGGCGCCCGGGATCGTGGCGGCGACGTCGGGGCGCGGCGCGGTGGCGGTGGTGCTGCCCGCGAAACGGTCGTTCACGTACACGTGGGCGAAGGCCGGGCTGGTGCTGCCCTGGTACAGCGCCCAGCCGCTGATGTTCACGAAACCGGGGGTGACGCTGACGCTGTCGAACGAACCGATGGGGCGGAAGAACAGCAGCGTCGATTGCAGCTGTCGGTTGGAAGGTGCGCTCTGGTTGATCATGTTGCGCAGCTGCGCACCGGTGAGCGTCTGCGTGCCTTTGGTGCCCACGAGCCTGACGGTGGCGCGATCGATGCGCCCCACCCGACTGATGGGGCCGCTGACCTCATAGGAGGTGACCGCGCCGATGTCGACCGACCGGTACGCGTTCATGTACTGGCCGAGCTCGGTCCCCGAATAGCTGCGCGTCCAACGGAAGTTGGTGTTGCCGGCCGAGTTGTCGAACGGATCGGGATTGGCCCGCAAGTAGGGCAGCGCAGTGACGAACGCGTACTCCGAATCCTCGCTGTAGCCGCCGTTGCTCGAGCTGTACAGCGCGTCGATGGGTGCGCCGTTGTAGGTGATGATCTGCTGATCGGTGCCGTCGACCGCCGCCACCCAGCGGTCGCCGGACGCACCGGCCTGCTTCTCGTACCCGGCGTAGACCTGGTCGCTGGTGGTGGAGAGGATGTCGTAGGTGGCCGACCGGGGCGACTGCACCCGCTTGAACGCATAGGTGCGCGCGGCCAGCGCCTGCGCCTTGAGCGCCTCGGTCGGCCACGACGACGGAACCTCGGCGAGGCCGTAGAGGTACTGCTGCATCGTGAGCGAATCGTTGATGATCTGGAGGGACCCGGCCGCGGGGAAACGCACGACGAGCCGTCCGTTGTTGTATCGGTTGCCGGTGGCCGAGACCCGGGCAGGTGCACCGTTGAGGGGCACGACCAGGGTGTCGATGGACGCCACGGCGACCGCAGCCTTGGCGGTGGGTGCGATCACCTGAAGTTGGTAGGCCGCACCGACGGCCTTGAACTCGACGGTCTCGCCCGCGGCGATGGTGGCGAGTGCGCCGCCGTTGCCGGTGATGGTGGTGGCCCCCGTGAACGCGATCGTGGACGACGGTGCGTCGGCCAGGTGCACGCGCACGAACTGCGGGGCGACGGCCGTGAGCTGGGTGCCGGTGTAGTAGGCGCCGATGATGGTGGCCGCCGACTGACCGGCGTCGGCTCGGCCTTTCGCGCCCCACTGGCTCATGCCGACGGCATGACCCCATCCGCCACCCTCGAACGTGAACGTGGTGTCGGCCGCGGCAGGGGTGGCGCGCACCGACGCGTAGGCACTCACCAGGCCGCCGGCCAGCAAGACCGTCGCGAGGAGCGCGGTAGTTGCCGCGCGGAGTCGAACTCGGATCACGTGATTGACACTCCCGGAGTGGGTCCGCCCGCACTGCAAGTGACCGGACGATGCTACCTTCGCCTCATCTGATCGAGGGGGTCACCAATGCCGAGCGAGACGCGAGCCATCGAACCTGCGTCGGGGTACCGAGCCGTCGAGGCTCGCCTGGCCCGCACCACGAACGAACGACACCGACTGGTGCTCGGCGTGCTGCGCGACCACCTCTACGCCGAGTACACCAAGGACTTCCCGCTGTTGGTCAGCACGCTCAGCGCCGATCCGAACTACCACTTCTGGATCGACGGCGCGGGCTTCGGCGCCGGGCCCAAGGGGCTTGCTGCGGTCACGGCGCACTACGAGAACCTCTATCGCGAGAACCGGCACGTGTGCGACTACCGCATCGAACGAATCGTGGTCGACGACGACTGCATCGTCACCGAAGGGTGGTTCGACCAGGTGTTCCCGGGTCGGGTGCTCGAACAACGCGGCGCACCCATCGACGACCCTGACGCGGTGTACGCGTTGCGCATGCGGTTGTTGCTGCTGTGGCCGTACGACGCCGACGGCAAGCTCGTCGGCGAGGACAGCTACTCGAACGGTTCGATGTACGCCCCCGAGAACCTGCGCAAGCTCGCGCCCGAGGAAGTGCCGGCCCAGTTCTTCGAAGCGGTGGGCTGACCACACTCGATCGCGGCACGGGGATCACGACCGCGTCAGTCACGGCACGGTGACGGTGCGGCAACCGACCTGCGTGTTCGCGGCGCCCGCGAGGTTGTTGATGGCATAGACGCACACCTGGTGTGCGCCACGTGCGGCCGGCAGGTCGACGTTGAAGCCGTGCGCCGCCCCCGAACCGGGGGATGCGGCGGCCACGTCGTCACGGCGGTTCGCCGCGTTGACCGCCACGCCCGTGGCGTCGATGTAGACGTGCACGCTGATCGGGTCCGCGGTGTCGGGATCGATCGCCCAGCCCGCCACCGTGACACGCCCGGGCGCGGCCGCGACCACGTCGAGCGAGCCCACGGGTGGGGTCGCGTTGGGGGCGAGCGCCGTGACCGAGCGACACCCGAGCAGGGTGTGCGGTCCGACGAGGTTGGCGTCGATGGCGTAGATGCACACCGTGTGCGGGCCCGGACTCGCGGGAACCCGGGCGGAGAACCCGGCGCGCGCCGATGCGCCGGGGAACGCGGCGGCGACATCGGGTCGCGCGTTCGATGCGACGATAGGGGTGTTCGCCGCGTCGACGTAGACGTGCACGTTGATCGGGTCGGTGGTGTCGCGATCGATGGCCCAACCGGACACCAGGACGCCGCCACCTGCGCCGGTCGCGACGTCGATGGACCCCGTGGGTGCGCTGCGGTTGACCTGTCCGACGGTGACCTCGCGGCAGCCGAGCAACGTGTGCGATCCGCTCGGGATGTTGATGACGAACACGCACATCTGATGGAGGCCCTGCGTGGTGGTGATGTCGGTGGAGAAGCCCCGGTTGACGCCATAGCCCGGGTACACGGCGGCGATGTCTGGGCGGGCGCGATCGGCCCAGTACTGCCCGGCGAAACCCCCGTCGAGGTACACGTGGGCCACCGTCGGCTCGGACGAATCGGGATCGATGAGCCATCCCGAGAGTCCGATGCGCGGCGGTGATGCGGTGGTGGTGAACCCGAAGTCACCGAATGCCGGCGTGACCGGGTTGACGTCGCGGCAACCGAGCAACGTGCCGGTGAGGTTCTCGACCACGCACGCCTGGCGCGCGCTGAGCGAGACCGGCACGTTGAACTCGAAGCCGTGGTTCGGGCCGAGTGCGCCGAAGCGAGCCCCGACGTCGGCGCGGCCGAGGTTGGCCACGGTCTGGGCCACCGGGGCACCGTCGACCACGAGGGAGACGGCGATGGGCGTGACGGTGTCACGTCGCAGCGCGTAGCCGCTCAGCCGCATGTTGCCGCTGCCCCGATCGAGGCCGTTGACCTCGCCGGTGTACAGCGGCATCAGCGCGCCGACCCGCTGGCGTATGTCGCCGAGCCGTGCGAACAGCAACGCGCCCGGGCATGCCGTGGCACCTATGGAGCGGTGCCCGTCGATGGTCGGCAGCGTGACCGCCTCGCCGATGGGGTGAATGTCGCCGCCGTTGCTGATCACGGTGAGCTGACCGAGCGGGTCGACGTTGCGCTGCGCGAACTTCCACGCGATGACGCGCGCCACGGCATCGAGCTGGGCCTCGTTGGGCGCGGTGCCGTCGAAGGTGCCGAGTACCGCCACACCGACCGCGCCGGTGTTGAAGCCCATGGTGTGCCCGCCCACGACGGGTCGGTCGGCGCCTCCCGCTCGTCCCTCCCAGATCGTGCCGAAGCGGTCGACGACGAAGTTGTACCCGATGTCGTCGAACTCCTGCGTGTCCTGGTGGAACGCCTGGATCGAACGCAGGAGCGCAGGCACCGAGGACTCGCCGTAGTTGTTCGCGTTGACCGTGTGGTGCACGACCGCGTTGACCACACCGTTGGTCGCGACGCACCCGAGACCCTCGGGGCGCGCCCCCGGAGCGCACGATTCGGTGGGCTTGCGCGGACGAGCGCCCCAGCTCTCGCGCGAGCGGATGCCGTCGGGGCCAGGAATGCCGTCGGCCGCGGCCGCCGGGGCGATCTCGGCGAGCGCGAGCGAGCCCGACGAGGCGGCGGCCGCGTCCTCGCGGACGAGGTGCGCCTCGATGTCGGTGAGCCCGGCGGGGAAGGTCACGGAGTAGGCGACGGCAGGCTTCTCGAGCGCGACCGGCGCGCTCACGCGGCGAGTCCCGAGTGGGTCGGCGTCCTCGCCGTGCTCGCCGTCGTGATCTAGATCGATCGGTGCGGTGACCTCGCCGTCGGCGTAGGTGAGCACCAACGACGCCGCGGCGCCCGGCGGACCGTTCCACGAGAACCCGATGGCCACGAACGGCTCGAGCGCGGTCTGTGCGTACGACAGGTCGTCGCCGAGCGACTGGCGGTCGGTGCGCAACGACGGGGTGGCCACCGACGCCCGGGCGGCGATCGCGGGGGCCGACACCACAGGCATCGCCGTGGCGCGAGGCGCTGCAGCGGAGGCGGAGGGTGCACCTACGGTGGTCAGGAGAGGGATGACGGTCAGCGCAGCGAGCACACCGAACCTGATCCGCGCGCGAGCACGGCGTGGCTGAGGCATGCGAGCAATCTAGGTGGGCCAGGCGCCACTGATCGGGTCACGTCGGTCATCGTCCGGGGTTCGTGATCCGCCGAACGGCGCGCTCGGACACCTACGCTTCGCTGTCCGATCGTCACGCAGTCGCAAGGAGAAGCGGTGAACCGGTCCTCGATCATCGAGTCCGTGCACGTCAGCCCGCTCGGGCCCGCGCTGCGCTCCACGGTCAGCCTTGCGCTCACCCCCTACTGGGCCGGTCGCGGTCGCCCGGCACCGGCCCCGCCGCATCGCAAGCGTGCCGTCGTCGCGGAGTACGCCACCAGGTTCCAGGTCGCGGCGTTCGTCGAGACGGGCACCTACCGCGGTGACACGTTGGCCGTGGTGGGCAAGCTCGTCGAACGCGCCATCTCGATCGAACTCGACGAGCGACTCTCCGACCTCGCACGGAAGCGGTTCTCGCGGGTGCCACAGGTCGAGATCATCACCGGTGACAGCGCTCAGGTGCTCCCGGGGGTGGTCGACAACCTGTCCGACGTCGCGTTGTTCTGGCTCGACGGCCACTTCTCCGATGGCGTCACCGCGCTCGGCGATCAGGTGACCCCGATCGAGCAGGAGCTGCGCACCGTGTTGCGCCCGGGCGGGGTCGATCACATCGTGTTGATCGACGACGCGCGTCTCTTCGATGGGACCGACGGCTACCCCATGCTGAGCACGGTGCGCGCCCTCGCCGAGGAGTTGCGGCCCGGGTGGTCGTTCCTCGTCGAGAACGACATCATCCGCATGCATCCGATGCGCTGAACCCGTCCATGGCGTCGGATGCCCAGGCGCGGCCGACACTCCGGGGCTACGGGCCCGGAGCGATCGCGGTCCTACTCGTGGCGGCCGTGTTCCTCGTCGGGCCTGCGCTGTTGCACCCCACGTCGCGGGTCGCCGGTCATCCGACGGATCCTGCCGCCGAGGTCTGGTGGCTGAACGAGATGGCCTCCGACCGCGTCGGCATCGTGTCGCCGTCCTCGACGCCGATGGTCAACGCACCCGATGGGTGGCAGCTGCGCCGACCGGTCGAGGTGTCGACCGCGGCGATCGACCTGATCGCATGGCCGCTGTACCAGGTCGCGGGTCCGGTGCTCGTGCGCAACCTGCTGCTGGTGCTCGGCCTGCTGGCCGGCGGTGTGGCGATGCTGGTGGTGGCCGCCGAGGCCCGGCTCGAGCGGCTTCCCGCGGTCGCGGGCGCGGTGGTGTTCATGTACGCACCGACCCTGGTCACCGAGACCCGATTGCACGTCGCGCTGGTCTTCATGTTCCCGATACCCCTTGCGTTCGCCGTGGGTCTCCGGGTGCTCGATCGTCCGACGCGCCGCGATGCGCTCATGCTGGGACTGATCCTCGGCAGTTCGTGCTACGTCAACCCATACGTGCCGCTCTACACGGTCGTGGTCGTGCTGGCGGTGGCGGTGGCGGTGGTCGCGAAACATCGGCGTGGCGCGGCGCAGACCTTGGTGCGCGTCGCGGTCTCGAGCGTGGCCATCGCCGCGCCGGCGCTCGGACTGCTCCTCGCGAAGCGTGGCACGACCGTCACGGCAATTCGCAGATCGCTGCGCGAGATCGATCAGTTCTCGCTCACACCTCTGGCCATGGCCCGTTCCCTCGGTTCGTCGGCGATCGCCGTCGTGGTCACGGCGATCGCGCTCGTCGGCCTCTCACGG
>JBKJKR010000122.1:0-3364 GCA_046597135.1 Acidimicrobiales bacterium
GGCGGCCACATCGAGCGCCCCTCGGAAGATGCCTGGGAAGGCCAGCACGTTGTTGATCTGGTTCGGGTAGTCGCTGCGACCGGTGGCGATCACCGCCGCGAGGCCGTCGGCCTCTTCGGGCCGGATCTCCGGGTCGGGATTGGCCATCGCGAACACGATCGGGTCTTTGGCCATGCGGCGCACATCGGCGGCGGTGATGATGTTGGGGCCGCTCACCCCGATGAACACGTCGGCGCCGGGCATCACGTCGGACAACGAACCCGACAGGCGCTCGGGGTTGGTGTTGCGAGCGAACCACTCCTTCGCGAAGTTCAGGTTGTCGCGGCCCTCGAAGATGGCGCCCTGGCGATCGGTGCCCACGATGTTGGTCACGCCCGCGCTCATGAAGATCTTGCCGCACGCCACCCCGGCCGCACCGATGCCGGCGATCACGACCCGGATCTCGTCCATCTTCTTGCCGACGATCTTCAGCGCGTTCTCGAGCGCGGCGAGTGCGACGACCGCGGTGCCGTGCTGGTCGTCGTGGAAGATCGGGATGTCGAGCAGCTTCTTCAACTGCTCCTCGATGTAGAAGCAGTTCGGCGCCGCGATGTCCTCGAGGTTGATGCCACCGAACGTGGGCGCAAGGCGCACCACCGTCTGGATGATCTCGTCTGGGTCCTTGGTGTCGAGGCAGATGGGGAACGCGTCGACGCCGCCGAACTCCTTGAACAGCAGCGCCTTGCCTTCCATGACGGGCATGGCACCCAACGGACCGATGTCGCCGAGGCCGAGCACCGCGGTGCCGTCGCTGACGATGGCCACCGTGTTCTTGCGGATGGTGTACTCGAACGAGAGCTCGGGGCGTTCGTGGATGGCCATGCACACGCGGGCCACGCCCGGCGTGTACGCCATGGAGAGGTCGTCGCGGTCACGGGTGGGGGCGAGCGGCAGCACCTCGATCTTGCCGCCCTCGTGCATGCGGAAGGTGCGGTCGTACGCCTCGAGCACGACCACGCCCGAAACCGCCTTCGCGACGTCGACCACCTTCTGGGCATGGGCCTCGTCGCGGCAGTGCACCACGATGTCCTCGAGCACGACCGGGCCTTTGGCCTCGAAGCCGCTCACCGCGGCGATGTTGCCACCAACCTGGCCGATCTCCGCGGCGAGGCGCCCGAGGGTGCCGGGTGCATTGTCGAGTTGCACGAAGAGGTTGACCGAGAACGCCGCGGTAGGAGTTGCCATGGCCGCGAACGTACCGGGCCGACGAACACGGCGCGCAATTGTCCGAGACGTCCGTCTCACGGGCGGATCACGCGCCTTCGCGCGCACCCGAGCACCGCTTGTTGCGCGATCGGACCGATCCACCCGGCGCGATCGCTCAACAAGCTCAAGGTCCCGAGGCTTCCCCAGCGGACCGAACGGTCACGCGCCTTCGTAGGCGAAACCCAGGTCGGGTGCGGTGACGAGCGCGTGGAACGCGATGCCTTCGGCCGCGGCCATGGCTGCGCCGGTGCCGCCGCGGTCGACGACCACGAGGATCAGCACCGGTTCGGCACCGAGCTCGCGCACCGCGAGCGCGGCGTCGAGCGCGCTGGTCCCGCGAGTCACGGTGTCCTCGGTGATGACCACCTTGTCGCCGGGCAGCAGCGCTCCGGCCAGACGCCCCTGCACACCGTGGTCCTTCGCCTCCTTGCGGATGCTGAAGCTGCGAAGAGCCCGGCCGCGCGTCGCGGCGATGGCCGCGACGCCGAAGGCCACCGGGTCGGCGCCCATGGTGAGCCCACCGATCGCGGTGACGTCGTCGGGGATCGCCGCGAGCGCGGCGTCGGCCACCAGCACGATGCCCTCGGGGCGGCACACGGTCTGCTTCGAGTCGATGAACCAGGTGCTCTTGCGACCCGACTTCAACGTGAAGTCACCGGTGCGGACCGAGTGTTCCAGCAGGTGCGCGACGAGCGCGTCGTTGGCCATGGCGCGCAGGCTACTTGCCGCTCGCGTCGGCCCATCCGCCCGGCTCCTCGCCGATGCCTGCGTAGTAGTCGAGCATCACCGTGAACATGCGATGCACACCCGGCCGTGTTCCACGAGCGGCGCGGATCCCCGCGCGAATCACCGGATCGGCGCACGCGTTCTGGACGCCCATGTCACCGATGCACCACAGGATCTCGTCATCGATCGACCGATCGATCGGCGATTTGGCACAAGAGATCGAGCCATTCCTGCGGCACGAGGCCGTAGCCGAAGCTCACGAGCGCCTGGCTGTGCGACTCCTCTGCATCGGGCGGCCGTCGCTGCAGCAGATCGTCGAGGTCCTCGCGCATCGAGCGGACGTACAAGGCCGCGACGCGTTCGAAGCCCACACGACGCGCCCAGACCGCGAGCTCGTCGTCGGTCGGCGCGTCCACGCTCGCCGACCGGTCAGTTGTCGATGTGCACGAGGCCGGTGCCGGGGACGACCTCGCCGATGATGCGGGCGGCGTGGCCGTGCGCGTCGAGGGATGCAATCGCCGCGCCCGCCGCGTGCTGGGGCACGACGAGCACCATGCCGATGCCGCAGTTGAACACGCGTCGCATCTCGTCGCGATCGATCGACCCGAGGCGCTGCAGCTCGTCGAAGATGCGGGGCGATTCCCACGTGCCGGCATCGACGCGGGCATCGGCATCGGGGGGCAGCACGCGGTTGAGGTTGCCGGGGATGCCACCGCCGGTGATGTGCGCGACTGCACGCACCTCGACCTCGCGCATCGTGGCGAGCACGGCGGGTGCGTAGATCACCGACGGCTCGAGCAGCACGTCGCCGAGCGACCGATCGGCGCCTGCCCACGCAGGGCTTTGTACGTCGCGCCCCGCCACATCGAAGAAGACCCGCCGGGCGAGCGAGAACCCGTTGCTGCGCAGGTTGGGCGACGGGATGCCAATGAGCACATCGCCGGGCGTGACCTCGCGTCCGGTGACCAGCTTGTTGCGCTCGGCCACGCCGACCGCGAAGCCGACGAGGTCGAACTCGCCCGGCAACATCGCGCCCGGGTGCTCGGCCATCTCGCCGCCGATGAGCGCGCACCCGGCCTGGCGACAGCCTGCGGCGATTCCGGTGACGAGTGCTTCGACCTGTTCGGGGTCGAGGCGTCCGATCGAGATGTAGTCGAGGAAGAACAACGGCTGCGCGCCCTGGCACACGAGATCGTCGACGCACATGGCCACGAGGTCCACGCCGATCGTCTCGAAGCGGCCGACCGCCTGCGCCACGAGAGCTTTGGTGCCGACCCCATCGGTCGACGACACCAGCACGCGGTCCTTGTCGATGGCGAACAGTCCGCCGAAGCCCCCGATGTCGCCGATGACCTCGCGGCGGAACGTCCAGCGCATCAAGGACCGGGTGCGC
>JBKJKR010000160.1:0-2872 GCA_046597135.1 Acidimicrobiales bacterium
GTCGAGGGCGAATGGGTACCGACGTTCCCGCGGGCGCGGTACGTGTTCTCACGCGCCGACATCGCGCACTGGCAACACGTCGCCGGGCTCTTCAACCCGTTCGCGATGTCGGTGCAACCGCTCTTGACGCGTGGGCTCGTCGACGCGATCGAACCCACGTATCAGCTGAGCCCGAGCGTGTCGCTCATCTCGACGCCCGGCCACACGCCCGGCCATGTGAGCGTGCAGATCGAATCGAACGGCGCACGCGCGCTCATCACCGGCGACATGGTGCACACGCCGGTGCAGCTGGTTCGCCCCGAGTGGTCGTCGTTGGCCGACACCGATCCCGACGAAGCGCGTCGCACCCGCGAGCGCATCCGCGACCGCGTGGGCAACCAGGACGTGTTGATCGTCGGCACCCACTTCCCCTCGCCGACCGTCGGGCACCTCACCACTGACGAAACCGGCGGCTGGCGATTCGGCTGACGTCGGACCCAATGAGCCACACGGTCGCCGTCGTTCCAGCGCACCTCCACGGCGAACGCGCCCTTGGTACTGTGTCAACGTGCAGACACATGTGGTCATTCTGGGCGCGGGTTTCGGTGGCCTCGAGCTGGCAACGCGGTTGTCCGATTCGGTCGCAGACAAGGTTCGAGTAACGCTGATCGACAAGAGCGACGCGTTCATGTTCGGCTTCTCGAAGCTCGACGTGATGTTCGGCCGTCAAGCACCCGAGGACGCGTGGCTTCCCTACCGCGACATCGCGAAACCGAGCGTCGAGTTCCGCCAGGAGACGATCACGTCGATCGATCCGGAGCATCGCCGGGTGGTCACCGATGTCGCGACCTATGACGCCGACATCTTGGTGGTCGCCCTCGGCGCGGACTACCAGCCCGAAGCCACGCCTGGGCTCATCGAGGACGGCTTCGAGTTCTACTCCTCCTCGGGCGCCGAGCGGGCGGGGCAGGCCTTGGCGGACTTCGACGGCGGTGCGGTGGTCGTGAGCGTGCTCGGGCCGCTCTTCAAGTGCCCCGGTGCACCGAACGAGACCGCGCTCATGGTGCACGACCTCCTGTCGAAGCGCGGCCTGCGCGAGGCTTCGACGATTCATCTCGTAACCCCCATGCCGATGCCGATACCCATCTCGAGGAAGACGTCCGACGCGATCATCGCGATCCTCGAGGAGCACGGCATCGAGTACTGGCCGCAGTCGCGGGTGACCCACCTCGATCCGCAGACGCATACCGCCCACCTCGCCGATGGCCGCGAGCTCCCGTACGACCTGTTCCTCGGCATCCCGGTCCACTGCGCACCCGCTGTGGTCGCCGACTCGGCATTGGCCGAGGACGGCTGGATCCCGGTCGACCACGCCACGTTTACGACGCGGTTCCCCGGCGTGTTCGCGGTCGGCGATGTCACCAGTGCGCCGGTGCCGCGCGCCGGCGGCATCGCCGAAGGCGAAGCGTCGACCGTCGCCGAGGTGCTCATCGCGCAGCTCAACGGCGCACCTGCGCCACCGCCCTACGAAGGGGCGTCGGCCTGCTACGTCGAGCTGGGCGACGACCTCGTCGGACGCATCGACGTCAACTTCCTCTCCTACGACACCCCCGTCGCCAAGTTCACCGCGCCCGACTCCGCAATGGTCGCGGAGAAGCAGCAGTGGGGCGCCACACGGCGGGCCCGGTGGTTCGGGCACCACACGTCGTGACCTGATTCGCATGCCGGCCCGCCCGCAGCGCGCTCCCTGCGAGGGCACAAGGACCCTGGGACAGCGCGGTCGCCTGGGCGGGGTCTACGTGCCGTCGCGCGGGATGACGCGATAGGCGTCGTCTAACCACCGGGAAGCGCGGTTCAAGTTCACGTTCGACCTGCTCGCACTGGAGTGCGACTCCTGCGGTTATCGAGTGGATGAGAGCACGACTCCGTCGGTCATGATCCGCCTCGAAGCAAGGCACGAGGTCCTCGGGGACAGGCAGCACGGCGAGGGCGCTGACCGCGGCACCGCCGGTGTTGCCTTCGGGGTAGCGGCCGGTCAGAGAACCTGGGCCAGCGACGACAAGGCGAGCCTTCGATGCACGTGTCTGCATCTGTTCGTCGGACCGGAACGTACAAAGGGATAACTCTTTGTCCCGGAGGCGTCCGATGCCCAAACTCCACCCGTCGCTTCGCGTCAGGCTCCCATTCATCATCGCGGGGTTCCTCTCGTTCCTCTTCTCGGTCTGGCTGTACTTCGTGAAGGACGAGACGTCGGCGGGCATCTTCGTCGGTCTCTGGGTCCCATCGATCCACTCGCTGGGCACGCTTCTGCTCGCCCCGGTGGCCGAGGTCGCGCCGCGTGCTCGCAGCGGGGCACGGAAATGAGCCAGACCGTGATCTTCAGCGTCGGAATCGTCGTCTTCGCGCTCACCATCTGGGGCGCGGTCATGGCCGGTGGAATCTGGTTGGGACAGGTGGGCGACGCCGAGGACGAGCGCGGCTCGGACGAGGTCGACGGCACACCAGGGACGACGTTCCCGTGACTGAACCCCTGATCGACATCGGCATCAGCGCATGCTTGCCCAAAACCTCCTCGCTGTTCAGAAAGTAGAACGTTGCCATGGCTCGTTACGTCACCTCGATTCGCACGCCGTGGTCGATCCAAGAGTCGTTCGCCTACATGGCGGATCTTCGCAATTTCGCCCGCTGGGATCCGGGTGTGCGCAAGGTGATGCAAACCATGGGCGACGGCGGCGGCGCTGCGTCGGTGTTCGACGTGACCATTGTCGGCGTACCGAAGGACATCACGTTGACCTATCACACCATCGAGTACGACGTGCCGCGTCATCTGCTCGTCTTGGCGAGGAGCCGTGTCTTCACCTCGGAGGACCGCATCGCGGTCACGCCCGACGGC
>JBKJKR010000175.1:0-6538 GCA_046597135.1 Acidimicrobiales bacterium
AACGAGAGATGGCCCGCTCGCACATGAGGTCGAACGCCTTGTTGCACTGGCCGACCCAGCGCATCGCATGATGGATGCGGCCGCCGTTGAGGCGCTTTTGTGCGAGTACGAAGCCGTCGCCCTCGGCGCCGACGCGGTTCTCGACCGGTACGCGGCAGTTCTCGAAGAGGATCTCGGCATGGCCGCCCGAGCGGAAGTGCCCCGGGTAGGGGTGGTGCATGTTGAACACGTTGCGCACGATGTTCAGGCCGGGTGTGCCCTTCGGGACGATGAAGAACGAAGCGGCCTTGTGCGGAGGGTTGTCGGGGTTGGTCACCGCCATCACGAGGATGAAGTCGGCGTTCGACGCGTTGGACGCGAACCACTTGTGGCCGTTGATGATGTACTCGTCGCCGTCACGCTCGGCATGGGTGTTGATCATCGTCGGGTCACTGCCCGAGTAGTGCGGTTCGGTCAGCGAGAACGACGAGGTGATCTCGCCGCGCAGCAACGGTTCGAGCCAGGTCTCGCGCTGGTGAGGCGTGGCGCCGATCGCGATGAGCTCGCTGTTGCCGGAGTCGGGGGCCTGGTTGCCGAACACGTTCGGCGCGGTGCTGCACCGACCGAGGATCTCGTGCATGAGCGCGAGCTTCACCTGCCCGAAGCCTTGGCCGCCGAGCTCGGGGTCGAGGTGGCATGCCCACAGACCCCGGTCGCGGACCTGCTGCTTGAGCGGCTCGATGGCCCGCTTCCAGTTGGCCGCGGACATGTCGTCGTAGAACAACTCGAGTGGTTCGATCTCTTCGTCGACGAAGGTCCGCATCCAGTCGAGCTGTTCCTGGAACTCTTCGTCCACGCTGAAATCGATGGCCATGGTCGTCCCCAGTCCGTTGTGTGCGCGAAGGACCCTAGCTGCGACGACGCCGGCGGGTCGGGGCTCGACTTCTGGAGGCGTTCGACGCGTCGCCTGTCGGGATCCTCCAGAAGTGGGCTCCTGCCGGTCGAGGCGATCGTCGGGCCCGAGCACGTGTGAAGATGTGCGCGTGGGTGGGCGCTGATGCAACGGTGGACCGGAACGAGTGTGCGTCGTGTCGAAGACCCGCGCCTGCTCACCGGGCGCGGGTCCTTCGTCGACGACCGGGTGCCCGCCGGGCTGCTGCACGTGGCGTTCGTGCGCAGCGCGTGGCCGCACGCCCGCATCACGGGCATCGACGTCGCAAGAGCGCGGGCCCTGCCCGGCGTCGTGGCGCTGTGGACCGGCGCCGATGTGGTGGGTCGTGTCGGGTCGCGACCCGGCGTCGGGCCACCCGGGCTCGCCGTACCGGTGGTCGACGCCATGTGCACCGATCGCGTTCGCCTCGCTGGTGACATCGTCGGAATGGTGGTCGCCACGTCGCGTGCCCGCGCCGAAGATGCGGCCGAAGCGGTGGTGATCGACTTCGAACCGCTCGACCCGGTGGTGCTGCTCGACGATGCGCTCGACGACGCGATCGTCCCGCTGTTCGACGACCTCGAGACCAACGTGGTCTACGACGAGACGTTCCAATACGGCGACCCCGACCTGCACTTCGCCGGCGCGGCACGAGTCGTGCGGCGATCGATCCGACAGAGCCGCCAGGCGAACCTTCCGATGGAGGGTCGCGCCGTGTTGGCCGAGTGGACGAACGAGCACCTGACGATGCACGCGTCGTTCCAGAACCCCTATGCGCTGCGTGCTGCGCTGGCGTCGTTGCTCGCGCTCGACGAGGCCGCGGTCACGGTGCGCTGTGGCGACATCGGCGGTTCGTTCGGGCAGAAGGCATACCCGATGCGCGAGGAGATCCTCGTCGGGCACGCGGCGCGCGAGCTCGGCGTGCCGGTCAAGTGGATCGAGGACCGAGCGGAGAACCTCATCACGGCAGGCCACGCGCGCGACGAGACCCTCCATGTCGTGGCCGCCGTCGACCTCGATGGTCGCATCCGAGCGTTGCAGGTGCAGATGAGCGTCGACCAAGGCGCCTACCCGCTGGGCACGCTGCCGAGTTCGATCATCCCCACGCTCGTCCGTGTGCTGTTCCCCGGTCCGTACGCGATCGAGCACATGCGCTTCGACGCCCGGGTGTTCGCGTCGAACAAGGGCAGCTATGTCGCGTACCGCGGACCCTGGGAGGCCGAGACGTTCGCGCGCGAGCGGCTGCTCGACGCCATTGCGCACGACCTCGGGCTCGACCCGGTCGATGTGCGGTTCCGCAACCTGGTCCCCGCAACCGAGTTCCCCCGCTCCATGGTCACCGGCCCCAGCCAGGAGAACGTCGACATCGCCGAGACCATCCACCGCGCGTTCGCGCGTGTCGACCTCGCGGCCACGCGAGCCGAGTGCGCCGAAGCGCGCGCTCGGGGCGTGCTGCGCGGGGTGGGGTTCGCAGTGGTGCTCGAACCGGCGCCGGGGCCGCAGAACTATGCGCTGGCGTTGGGTGCCGCAGCATCGCCGCGCAGCGCACAGTCCGCGTGGGCCCGGCTGGGCGCCGACGGTCGGGTCCGCGTGCACACCAGCCAGATCCCGCACGGCCAGAGCCATCACACCACGCTCGCCCAGCTGGCCGCCGACCGGTTGGGCGTTCGGTACCACGAGATCGAAGTGGTCTCGGGTGACACGGACGACACCCCGTTCAACCTCGTGGGCACCGGTGGTTCGCGCGCCGCCACGCTTGCGTCGGGCGCGGTGCTCGGTGCTGCCCAGGGGCTTCGTGAGCACATCGTCCTGGCCGCGGCGACCACGCTCGAAGCGGCGCCCGCCGACCTCGACCTCGCCGATGGGCACGTACACGTTCGGGGCACACCGTCGCGTTCGCTGAGCTTCGCAGAGATCGTCGCCGCGCACGGGCCCCTTGCCTTCGAGTCGGAGTATGCGATCCCACCAGGCGGATGGACGCAGGCCACCCACGTGTGCGTGGCCGAGATCGATGCCGAGACGTTCGAGGTCGAGGTGCTGCGCTACGTGGTGGCCGAGGACTGCGGCAAGCTCATCAACCCGCGCGTGGTCGACGGACAGATATGCGGCGGCGTCGCACAAGGTCTGGCCGCGGTGCTGCTCGAACGGTTCTCGTACGCGGACGACGGTCAACCGCTCACCACGACGTTGATGGACTACCTGCCGCCACTCGCCACCGACCTCCCTCGCATCGAGATCGAACACCTCGAGCGCGAGGCGCACGGTGAGCACGAGTACCGAGGCGTCGGCGAAGGGGGCGCCATCGGCGCGCCGGCTGCGTTGGTCTCGGCGATCGAGAACGCGCTCACGACCTACGACCTGCAGCTCGGCGATCAGTATCTGCCACCGTGGCGACTGCGCGAGCTCGTCGAACAAGCGAAAGGAAGGGCTCGATGACCGGAGCACCATCGACGCTCGTGATCTCACTCACGCCGTTCGACGAGCACGACCGTCTGGATCTCGACGCGTTCCGGGTCCACCTTCGCCGCATGCGCGACGCAGGCATCGGGGTGTACGTCGGCGGTGGCGGTAGTGGCGAGGGATACACGCTGACCGCCGCCGAGTCGGCCGCGTTGCTCCGCGTTGCGGCCGAGGAGCTCAACGGCCATGTGCCGGTGCGGGCCATGGGCGTCGAGCCCCGTAGCGCAAAGGAGATGCTCTCGCTCGCTGCGGTGGTGGCCGACGCCGGCCTCGACTCGATGCAGGTGTACTCGCTCGACACCGGCCATGGACGCATGCCGCGCGCCGACGAGCTCCAGACGTACTTCTGCGACATCCTCGACGAACTGCCCGTCAAGGCTGTGCTGTCCACGCACCAATCGGTGGGCTATTGGCTGCAGATCGACGTCCTGCGGCGGCTCGTCGACCGCTACGACAAGATCATCGGCATCAACGTCACCAACCCCGACATCGCCTACTTGATCCGGGTGATCGACGCAGTAGGCGATCGCATCGAGATCCATGTGGGTGGCGCGATGCAGGGCCTCACTGCGTTGGCACTCGGCGCGAACGGATTCCTCACGTCCGAAGCGAACCTGGCGCCGAGGCTCACGCAGTCGGTGATCGACCGGTGGATCGCAGGTGACCTCGACGGTGCGGCCGACGCGTTCGCCCGCGTGCTGCGGCTCTACGCGGCCATGTCCGGTGTCGGTGGCGTCAGCGGCACCAAGGCCGCGCTCAACCAACTGGGACTTCCCGGCGGGTTTCCCCGCAAGCCCCGCCTCGCCGTGCCGGCGGAGTGGGACGCACGCATTCGCGACATCTTGCTCGAGCACGACATCCGCGGCATCGAAGGGCTGCCGCTGCGTCCGTGAGTCAGTACGTGGCTCGGCCACCGCTGATGTCGTACACCGCGCCGGTGCTGTAGCTGCACTCCGGCGAGCACAACCAGCTCACCAGCGCGGCGATCTCATCCGGCACGGCGAGACGCTCCATCGGTGTGTTCGCCATGACGGTGCCTTGTTGCGACGTTGCCTGCGCCGATGACGAGCCCGACGAGGTGAGGATCGCCGTGCCACCCACGCCGCGCGGCGCGACGGCGTTCACCCCGACGCCGCTGGCCGCGAGCCCGCGGCCGACTGCCTTGGTGAACCCGATCACGCCGGCTTTGGCCGCCGAGTACGCGGCGAGGTTGGGGTTGCCGTCCTTGCCGGCGATCGACGCGATGTTGACGATTCGGCCCCGGCCCCGCGTCGCCATGTGGGGGATCACCGCGCGGGTGCAGAGCATCGTGCCGATGAGGTCGATCTCGATCACGCGCCGCATGACGTCCGTGTCGTAGGTGCCGAACGGACCGTGCGGGCCCGTGATGCCGGCGTTGTTGACGAGCGCGTCGATCCCACCCCGCCATTCGAGAACGGCGTCGACGAGCGCGCTCACCGAGTCCTCGGTCGCGACATCGACGGTGAACGCACGCGCGTCGTGGCCCGCGGCACGCAGTACCTCAGCACAGACCTCGCCACTTCGCGGATCGATGTCGGCGACCGCGATCGCGTACCCGTCGCTCGCGAGCCGCGTCGCGATCGCTGCGCCGATGCCGACCGCGCCACCGGTGACGATGGCCGTCGTGCGGCTCGTCGGGTGATCGTTCATCGCGTGAACCGCAGGCTCGTGGCGAGCTGTTCCGCGAGCTCGATGTCGCCACGGAGCACGACGCGCCCGTCGTGCAGCGGTTCGGCCGGATCGATTCGTCCGCACGCAAGTAGCAGGAACGTGAGCGAGTCGGTGACGACCTCGGCATCGGGCGTGTCGTCGCGCTCGATGACCCGTGCCCGGCCGTCGATCACCGCGGCGCACAGGTCGGCGCGAACCGGTCCGGTCAACCGGACCGCGACGCGGCGTCCATCGGGGACCCGGGCTGCCTTGCCGACGATGTAGCCGAAGGTCCTGCGCACCTCCTCGACCGCGAGCTCGGCGGCGGGACCGTCGAGATGACCGGGTCGATCGAGCGGTACGCGCATGTCCTGCTCGTGGACCCAGAAGTCGAACGCCCGGATCTCCATGAAGCGGCCGTAGGTGGCCACGCCGATCGGCGTCCACGACGTTGCGGCGAAGTCGGCGTGGGTGCGCTGCGCGAGCTCCGCCCGTCGGGCCGCGAGCGTGGTGTCGAATCGCGCAAGCACCTGAGCGGGCGTCGAGCTCGACGCGAACGCCGAATATTCGGTGAAGCGCTCGAACGGTGCCGGCTTGTCGCCGTCGGGCCACCACCCGAGGAGCAGCTCCTCGATGCCGGCGAGGTGCTGGACCACGTCGCGCACGGTCCAACCGGGACACAACGACGGCGTCGACCAGTCGGCGTCGTCGATGCCGGCCAGCAGCGTCAATGTGCTCTGCATGCACTCCTCGAGCCGTTCGACGGCGGGAAGGCCCATGTCGCCCCTTTCGCCTCGGCACTGACCCTGGTCAGCGTCGTGGACGCCCCCAACGTACGACACGGCGAATGCGCGGCGCATAGTGTGCCGTCGAGGGGGTGGCCACATGGCTCAGACCACGCAGAACCGCGAGCTCACCAAGACCGTCGCCGGATGCGATATCCGGGCCGTCATCGGCGGCGACGGACCGCCGGTGGTGGTGTTCGACCACTCGATCGCCGATCGGCGCTGGCACGATGCTCACGATGCGCTCGCGCAGCACTTCACCGTGCACGCCGTCGACCTCCCCGGTTTCAACCGAGCGCCTCGCCCTGACTGGGCCCGCGAGGTGCGCGATCTCGCGCTGCTCGTCGCCGGGTACGTCCGCAAGCAGGTGGGTGAGCCTGTGCTGGTGGTCGGCAGCGAGTTCGGCGGCTGGGTCGCGGCCGAGGTTGCGGTGCTGGCGCCCGACGTGGTGCGGGGGCTCGCACTCGTCGGTTCCGCGGGGCTGTTGCCCACCGAGGGCCGCATCACCGACATGATGCTCACCTCGCACAGCGGCTACGCACGCGACTGCTTCTCTTCCGACGAGGCGTACGACGCGTTCTTCGTCGGTGGCCTCACCGACGAGCGGCTCCTTGCCTGGGACTTCAACCGCGAGATGGTCGCTCGCGTCGCGTGGAAGCCGTACATGTACAACCGTCGGCTCGTACCACTCCTCGCCGAGGTCGACGTACCG
>JBKJKR010000260.1:0-4356 GCA_046597135.1 Acidimicrobiales bacterium
CCACGGTCGTCAGCACCACCGTGGTCCCGCCGGTGAAGCGGATCTCGGGCGTGTCGTCGTCGGCGTTGATGAGCGTGCCCACGACGATGCCGAGGAAGAGCAGGACCGCGCCGGCGATCGCCAGAGGAATGATCCAGCGGGGGCGGGGGATCGTGAACTCGTCTTCGATCGCCGGGCTGCGACGGGGGCTCATCGGTCGGGTGTCCGTTCGGTGGGTGCGACCGCCTCGCACGCGGCGAGCAACGTGGCGGTGAACGCTTCGGGCTCGCGCACGCACACGTCGTGATCGCCGGCGATGTGGAAGGTGTGTGGTTCGCGCAGCGACGACACGAGCTCGTTCTGCAAGCGGGTGGGCAGCACCGTGTCGTGGTCGACGACCAGCACGCTCACCGGTACGCCGATGGCCGTGGCCCAGCCGCGGCTGTCGAAGTGTCGCAGCGCGGTGCCCGCCTCGACGACGAGCCGCAGATCGCCCCGCCCGATCTCGTCGATGATCCACGGTTCGAGTCCACGGCCCCTCGTGCGCAAGTCCACGACCTTGTCGAACATGGGCCGGCCGACGCGGTGGGGCAACGCACGCGCCAACCACGACGTCGGACGGAACATGGCGAGCTGGGCACGAACGGCGCGACGGTCGGCGAACCGGCAACCGGTCGCGCACAGCACCAACGCATCGATGCGCTCGCGATGGTGCAACCAGGTGAGCATGGCGATGGGGCCACCCATCGAATAGCCGACCGCGGTGAAGCGCTCGACGCCGAGTGCGTCGGCGACGGCCACCACGTCGTGGGCGCAGTCATCGAGCCGGAACCGGCGTCGAGGACGCAACCCGGCCCCGTGGCCGCGGTGATCGAATGCGATGACTCGATAGCGGGTGCCGAGCTCGTCGAACACGGGGAACCAGTTCAGGTCGGCGGTGACGGTCCAGCCGTGCAACAGGATCAGCACAGGTGCGCCCGGCGGGCCCGGAACCTCGCGCACGACCAGCCGGCCCCGCTCGCCGAGGTGCAGGGTGCGCGCCTCGGGAAGGGCGGGTCGCCACGGACTCGCGTTGGCGGTCACCGAGGGGTCACGCCTCGATGCTGACGACTTCGACGGCCAGCTCGCCGCCGGGCGCGAGGTACTTGACCACGTCGCCGACCTTGGCGCCGAAGAGCGCTTCGCCGAGGGGGGACCCGGGCGACATCACGGTGAGCCCTTCGCGGCGCTCCTCGATGGAGCCGAACAGGAACTTCTCGACCTCGTCCTCGGCGTCGCCCTCGTAGCGGATGCCGACCACGCAACCGGCGTCGACGCAGTCGCTGCTGATGGTGTCGACGATCTCGACGTCGCGCAGGATCCGCTTGAGGTGCGCGATGCGGCCTTCGATCTTGCCCTGCTCCTCTTTGGCGGCGTGGTAGTCGCCGTTCTCGGAGAGGTCGCCGAGCTCGCGTGCCGTCTCGATCTTGCGGGCGATGTCGATGCGGCCACGCGTGGTGAGGTCGTCGTAGTCGGCCTTGAGGCGCTCATATGCGGTTTGGGAGAGTCGCTGGACGTCGGCCATTCGCAAAGGCTAGCGAACAGGTGCCCCCGAACCGGCCCGGGTTGAGACTGTCCTGGGTGCGGGCATAGACTTCTTCTTCGTGCAATCTGTCGCAGCTGCTGTCGCGATCATTTCGTAGCGCACGCCCTCTTCGGCGTGCGCTCTACCGACCGTCCACTCCGGTGGGCGGTTTTCTGTTTCTCGGGCGAAGGAGCATCGTGGGCTACAAGGTCGGGATCATCGGGGGCGACGGCATCGGGCCGGACGTCATCCGCGAGGGCCTCAAGGTCATCGCGGCGACGGGCGTGCAACTCGACACGGTCGACTACGACCTCGGCGGTGTCCGGTTCCTGCGCGACGGAACCATCCTGCCCGACTCGGTGGTCGACGAGTGGCGAGGGCTCGAAGCGTTGTTCCTCGGAGCGGTCGGCACCCCCGATGTGCCGCCCGGCGTCATCGAGCGCGGCCTGCTGCTCAAGATGCGATTCGACCTCGACCTCTACATCAACCGTCGTCCGTTCAACTTCCCGACGAACAACGTCGACTTCGAGGTGATCCGCGAGAACACCGAGGGCACCTACGCCGGCGAGGGCGGCTTCCTGCGCAAGGGGACGCCGTTCGAGATCGCCACCCAAGGCTCGGTGAACACCCGGCACGGCGTCGAACGTTGCGTGCGCTACGCCTTCGATCTGGCACGCTCGCGACGCAAGCACTGCACGCTCGTGCACAAGACGAACGTGCTCACCTTCGCGGGAGACCTGTGGGAGCGCACGTTCAACGAGGTCGCGCTCGAGTACCCCGACGTCGCCACGGCGTACAACCACATCGACGCGGCTTGCATCTACTTCGTCGACAACCCGCAGCGTTACGACGTCATCGTCACCGACAACCTCTTCGGCGACATCCTCACCGACCTCGGCGGCGCCATCTCCGGCGGCATCGGCCACGCGTCGTCCGCCAACCTCAACGCCGCTCGCACCGGCCCGTCGATGTTCGAACCGGTGCACGGCTCGGCGCCCGATATCGCGGGCACGGGCAAGGCCAATCCGATCGCGGCCATCCTGTCGGCCGCGCTCATGCTCGATTGGCTCGGTGAACACGACGCGGCAGCTCGCGTCAAGAAGGCTTGTGCCGCTCCCGTCGAGGGCTACACGTCGGAGATCGGTGATCAGATCGCCTCGCGCGTCTAGCGCGAGCAGTAACGAAAGAGGAAGGGACCAACGATGCCCATTACCCCGACGCACAAGATCTGGATGAACGGCCAGCTCGTCGACTGGGAAGACGCCAAGATTCACATTCTCACGCACACGCTGCACTACGGCACCGGCGTGTTCGAAGGCATCCGCGCCTACGAGACGGCGCGCGGGCCCGCGGTGTTCCGACTCACCGACCACATCGTGCGACTGTTCAACTCGGCCAAGATCATGATGATGGATATGCCGTACACGGTCGACGAACTGATCGCGGCGACCAAGGACACCGTCAAGGCCACCGGCCTGCCGTCGTGCTACGTGCGCCCCATTGCGTACTACGGCTACGGCGAGATGGGTCTCAACACGTTGCCGTGTTCGGTCGACGTGGCGATCGCGTGTTGGCCGTGGGGTGCCTACCTCGGTGACGACGCCGTCGAAAAGGGCGTGCGCATGAAGATCAGCTCGTGGACGCGCCACGATCACAACACGATGCCGCCCGCGTCGAAGACGACGGGCAACTACGTCAACTCGTCGCTGGCCAAGGTCGAGGCGCTCAAGGCCGGTTACGACGAAGCGATCATGCTCAACCCGCAGGGCCTCGTCAGCGAATGCACCGGAGAGAACATCTTCGTGGTGCGCAACGGCCGCATCATCACGCCGCCGTTATCGTCGGGCGCGCTCGAAGGCATCACGCAGGCGAGTGTCAACGCCATCGCCCGCGACCTCGGCTACGAGATCATCGTCGGCGACCTCGCCCGCAGTGATCTCTACATCGCCGAAGAGATCTTCGTGTGCGGCACCGCGGCCGAGATCTCGTCGGTCAACTCGGTCGACGACCGCGACATTCCCTGCCCGGGGCCCATCACCAAGTCGATCGCCGATATTTACACGAAGGCGGTCCGGGGCCAGGTAGATCGATACAAGGATTGGGTCGAACATGTCGACGAGTGAGGTAACAACGAAGCCCAAGAAGATCCAGATCTACGACACGACGCTGCGGGATGGTTCGCAACTCGAGGGCATCTCGCTGACTGTCGAGGACAAGCTGCGCATCGCCGAGCAACTCGACTACCTGGGCGTCGATTACATCGAAGGCGGCTGGCCCGGCGCCAATCCCAAAGATGAAGAGTTCTTCCGGCGCGCAGCCACCGAACTCGAGCTCGAAACGTCGACGTTGGTCGCGTTCGGGTCGACCCGCCGCGTCAAGGGCAAGGTCGACGACGACGCGACCTTGCGCAATCTTGTCGAGGCGGGCACGTCGACGGTCTGCATCGTCGGCAAGGCGTGGGACTACCACGTGACCGAAGCGTTGCGCACCGATCTCGCCGAAGGCGTGGCGATGGTCGCGGACTCGATCGCGTTCTTGAAGAGCAACGGCTTGCGCGTGTTCTTCGACGCCGAGCACTTCTTCGACGGCTATCGGCACAACCCCGAGTTCTCGCTGCGTGTACTCGAAGCCGCGGCCCAGGCCGGCGCCGAATGCCTGGTGCTGTGCGACACCAATGGTGGTTCGCTGCCGTTCGACGTCGAGCGCATCGTCGCCGACGTCGTCGCGTACTTGTCGACGCCGGTGGGGGTGCATCTGCACAACGACACCGACTGCGGCGTCGCCAACGCGTTGGCCGGCGTACGCGCCGGTGC
>JBKJKR010000346.1:0-6466 GCA_046597135.1 Acidimicrobiales bacterium
CTCGACCAAAGCGCGCTTCGCCCTGCCCGAGGTCGACAACGGGGCACTCGGCTGCGCATCGCATCTCGCGAAGCTCGTGCCGCCCCTGAAGCTGCGCCAGATGGTGTTCACCTGCGAGGCGGTGACCGCAGCACAGCTGTACGAATGGGGCACGGTCTACAAGTTGTGCGAGCCCGACGACCTGCTCGCCACCGCCGTCGAGACCGCCGCCAAGATCACCACCAAGTTGCCGCGAGTGGTGCGCGCCGCGAAGGCGGCGCTGAACCAGATCGACATCTACGACCTGGCCAAGCACTACCGACTCGAGCAGGGCTTCACCTACGAGATGAACCTCTACGGCGACGGCGACAAGGCCCGCGACGCGTTCCTCGCCGGCACGCGCGCGGTCACCAAGGACACCGACCGATGAGCGGGCGCCTGATCGGCAAGATCGCGATCATCACGGGTGCTGCTCGCGGCATGGGCGAAGCGTCCGCAGTGCTCTTCGCGAACGAGGGCGCGCGCGTGGTGCTCGTGGACAAGCGTGAAGATCTCGGTGGGGTGGTGGCCGAGCGGATCAACGGCGAGCATGCCGGCGCCGCGGTGTACGTCGACGCCGACGTGACCGAACCGGCCGGATGGCAGTCGATCCTCGACACCACGGTCGACCGCTTCGGTCCGCCGCAGGTGTTGCTGAACAACGCCGGCATCATCCGCGTGCAACCGCTGCTCGAGACCGACCTCGACACGTTCCACAAGGTGATCGAGACCAACCTCACCTCGTGCTTCCTCGGCATGCGTGCCGTGGTGCCGTTGATGCGCGTCAACGGGGGCGGTTCCATCATCAACGTCGCGTCGCCCCAGGGATTCGAGGGGCGAGGCAACTTCGGCGCCTACACCGCATCGAAGTTCGGTGTCCGAGGGCTCACCCGAACCGCGAGCATCGAGTTCGGGCCCCTGGGGATCCGGGTGAACTGCGTGGTCCCGGGCCCCATTCGCACGGCCATGACCGAACGCAAGGGCTGGACCGACGTCGACTACGCAAAGGCATACGGCGGCTATCCGCTCGGCCGTCGCGGTGAACCGCACGAGGTCGCGGCGGTCAACCTGTTCTTGGCTTCCGACGATTCGTCGTACTGCACCGGCGCCGACTTCGTCGCGGACGGTGGCGTGCTCGCCGGCAAGCCGCGGGAGGGCGCATGACCGATCGATTCTCACTCGCCGGTCGCGTCGCGATCATCACCGGCGCAAGCCGCGGCATCGGCCGCGCGCTGGCCACGGGCTTTGCCGAGGCCGGGGCGGCGGTGGTGTGCGCGGCCCGCACCCTCGAGTCGTGCGAGGACGTCGCAACCGAGATCCGCTCGACCGGCGCGGACGCGATCGCCGTGCGCTTCGACGTCGCTGATCGCGCCGCGCACGCAGCACTGCTCGACGCGACGCGGCAACGCTTCGGACGCCTCGACGTGCTGGTCAACAACGCCGGCGCGTTGAAGCCTCACGTGACCGTGAAGGTCACCGAGGCCGAGCTCGACCGGCTCTACGAGGTCAACCTCAAAGGCCCGCTGTTCCTCTCCGTGGCTGCGCTCGACGCGCTCGCGGCCGACGGCGGCGGGGCCATCGTCAACATCGGCGCGCTGTGCGCCACGCAGCCGATGGAGGGCATCGGTGCCTACTGCGCAATCAAGGCGGCGCTCGCGAACTGGTCGATCACCATGGCCCGAGAATGGGCGGCGCGAGGTGTGCGGGTGAACACCCTCGTGCCCGGTTCGGTGGCCACCGACATGATCCTGCCGGTCGATCCGGAGCGCCGCGCGGCCTTCGTCGCGGAGCTCGCGGAGCAGAACGTCTTCAAGCGCCTCGCCACCCCCGAAGATCTGGTGGGCACCGCGATCTACCTCGCGAGCGACGCATCGTCGTTCATGACCGGCCGTTCGGTGTACGTCGACGGTGGACTCATGCACTGAGCGACCGACCCTTCGTCGTCGAACCAGTTCCACGTCCACGGCTCGATGACGCGCGCCGCACTGTCGAAGATGACCGCCGCATCCGCGTTCTCGAGCGGGTCGCCATCGGGCGCCGCGGCCCGCTGGCTCGCAAACGCTTGGTCGAGCAGAGCCTTCGTGGTCAGCACATCCTGGTCGCACCAGTAGACCGTGATGCGCAGCGACCCCGCCCGAGACGCGGCCGTGGGCGCGAACGTGCGCGCGTCATCCTCCGCGACGAACCCGTCGTCGATCGTGCTCGTGACGCCCGAGAACGTGTAGGCGCCCGCCACGCCGTCGAGGCGCAGGGCGGCCGGGATCGCGACGGTGTCATACCAGCGGTACAGCTTCTCGACGCCGATGGCGTGCGGCTCGGCGAGCTCGACCACCTGGATGACCACGCCGCGGGTCGGGCGGAACGGCAGCGCTTCGACCGACACGAGCACCTCGGGCCGCACGTACCCTTTTACGACGTCGAAGAAGCCCATGAGCGGGCGCGTGCACATGTCCATGTCGGGGCGACGGCCCCACTGGAACGAGCTCTCGGCCAACCCCTGCCATTCGGTCACCGCTGCGGCGATCGGCGGACGGAACCAGTAGAGGTTCATGTAGTGCGTCGTCGCGAGTCGCTGGTCGGCGACCGACGCCGCGGCGCAGTCGGGAGTGCGCACCCAACGTTCGCCGTAGCGCACGCCCTCGAGCGCGAGGTTCTCGGGGCGGTGATCGAGTTGGTGCCACTCGTTGTAGGCCCGATGCAGGGACGGATCGTTGACGCTCGTGAACGAGAAGAACCCATGGGGTGCAAGCATCGTCATGCCGCCTCGGGGGAGAGTGCCGGCCCGACCTGGGTGGAGAGCAGTTCGATGTGGCGATCGACCATGTCGTCGGGCATGCCGGCCAGACTCGCCCACAGGTAGACGTGCGCCACCGGCAACCCGTCGGTGCGGGACTTCACCAGCGCGATCGCGTCCTCGGCGGTGCACACCGCGAACCCGGGCAACTCGCCCTTCTCGGCCAGGCGCTCACCCAACGCCGCGAGGGTCTCGTCGTAGGAGCCAGCGCCGGCGCCACGAGCCTCGCGGTAGGTGTGGCGCTGCCAGGCGAGGTAGGGGAGCAGGCGGTGCTTCGTCTGCTCGGGGTCGTCGCACACGATGAGGTCGATCACCCCGCCCAGCCGTGCGCTCGCCGCGCCATGACCGGCGGCTTCGAGTGCCTCGCCGTAGATGGCCGCATTGGTGCGGTCGAGGCTCAGCAGCCCGACACCCAGGCGCCCGGCGCGCGCCGCGCCTTGCGGACCCTGGTAACCGGCCCAGAGGGGGAACGGGCGCTGCACGGCGTGCGGTGTGACCACACCTTCGTCGAGCAACCGCCGTAGCTCGGCGAGTGCCTTGTCGGTGCGGCCGTAGCGCGCGTCGAGCGACTGCCCGAACAGCGCGAACTCATGGGGTGCGTAACCGGTGCCGAGGCCGACCTCGATGCGTCCGTTCGAGATGATGTCGGCGAGCGCGGCCTGCTCCGCCAGATGTGCCGGCTGGTGCAGTGGCGCGATCATGATCGCAGTGCCAATGCGAATGCGCTCGGTGCGCGCCGCGAGTGCACAGGCGAACGCCAGTGGCTGGGGAAGGTACCCGTCGCTGAACTGGTGGTGCTCCGACAACCACACGGCGTCGATGCCGTCGCGTTCGGCGGCGACCACACGTTCGATGGTCTGGGACACGTGGGACACCCAAGGCCGCTCCCACGGTGGCGGGTTGCGCAGGTCGAGGAAGAGTCCGAGCTTCATGGGCATCAACGCGCTCCTCGTGAAGGGCGCGCCGGCAGGATTCCCCAGTCGCGCGCCACGTCTTGTACTTCGATGGTCTCGCCGTTCATGAACGCAGCCCGCGGTGCGGTGAGGATTCGGGCGATCGCCTCGCCGATCAGATCGACGGGCGCCGCAAGCTTCGCGACGAACGCCAGCTTCTCGCCGGCCGCGAGCACGCGCTCGGTGGCCACCGCACCAGGCTGCAGGTTGTAGAACCGCACGCCGTCGGCGCCGTGCTCGACGACGAGTTGCTCGGCGATGCGGTTCAGACCGGCCTTCGAGACGCCATAGGTGAGCGCCCAGCCGCCCTCGCCGATCGACGCGAACGGCTTGTTGTACCCGGCGCCGCTGGTGATGTTCGCGATGATGCCCGTGCCTCGTGCGACCATGTGCCGCAACACCGGCTGCAGGAACACCAACTGGGCGGCGACGTTGCCATAGAGCCGTTTTTCGATCTCGTCGACGGGCGTGTCGAGGAAGCGCCGCTCGCCGGCCGGGCCGACGTAGATCGCGTTGTTCACGAGAACATCGACGTGGCCCAACGCGTCGATCGCCGCCTCGGCCACCGACTGGAGCGCGTCGCGATCGAGCAGGTCGAGCACCAACGGGATGGCGCGAACCCCCTCGGCCTCGATGGCGGCCGCGGTGGACGTCAGGCTGCCGGAGACCACTCGCAGCTCGGGCAGCGCGTCGGCCTCGGGGCGTTTGGCCGCATCGCCTTCGTTTTGCGTGCGTCCGGTGATCACGACGTCGTAACCCAGCCTCGCGAGCGCCAGCGCGCTGGCTCGTCCGATGCCGCGCGTCGCGCCGGTGACGATGGCGGTCTTGGCCATGATGATCCCTCCCCTTCACGCCCCATCATGCACGGTCGCGGCACATCCGTTCGCCCCCGGCCGAGCTGCGCTCGGCCCGGTTGGTCCAGCTGGGGCAGACTCGCCCTACACCAACGCCTTGGGGGACTGCCATGCTCACGACTCGACCCGAACGCTGGGACCAGGTGGTCGACGCGATCATCGTGGGCAGCGGCGGGGCCCCGCTCACCCCGGCGACCATGGCGCACGACAGCGGGGCCGAGGTCGTAGTGCTCGAGAAGGCATCGCTCATCGGTGGCACGACCGCAGTGTCGGGCGGTGTCGTCTGGTTGCCCGGCAACCATCACATGGCCGAAGCCGGCATCCCCGACTCGCGCGACGAGGCGCTTGCGTACCTGCGCCGGCTCACCTGTGGTCACGAGCACGACCCGGTGGTGCTCGAGACCTTCGTCGACACCGCACCCGAGGTGCTGGCCTACCTCGAGGCCAACACGCCCTTGCGCATGCAGCCCGTGGCGAACTTCCCCGACTACTTCTTCGCCTACGACGTACCCGGCAAGAAGTGGGGCGGCCGTTCGTGCGAACCGCTGCCGTACGCGGTGGGTGACGAGATCCCCGAGTGGCGCGACCGCCTCGTCACGCGTGGCACCCTCATGTCACTCGGGTCCAACACCATGCTCGCCGAGGACTTCGTCGAACCCACCGAAGAGCTCAAGGTCGAGCTGGCCCGACGCGAGGCGCAGGACATACGCACCAAAGGCGCGGCGCTCATCGCCATGCTCTTCAAGGGCCTGCTCGAGCGCGGTGTCGAGGTGAAGCTCGAGACGCCGGTGCGCGAGCTCGTGGTCGTCGACGGCGCGGTGATCGGCGTGCGCGCCGAGTCGAACGGCCGGAGCATCTTCGTCGGCGCCCGCAAGGGCGTGGTCCTCGCATGCGGTGGCTACGAGTGGAACAAGGAGATGGTGCGGGCCTTCATCGGCTACGAGGTGCAGCCGCTCTCACCGCCGAACAACGTGGGCGACGGACTCGTCATGGCCATGGAGGCCGGCGCGCAACTCGCGAACATGACGTCGTACTTCGGACAGCCGGCCATGTTCGACCCGGAGATCAGCCGCGACGGTGAGCTCGTGCCGCAGTTCGAATGGGGTCGCGGCGCGCCGGGCTCGCTCATCGTCAACCGTTCGGGTGTGCGCTTCGCGAACGAGCCCATGCCGTACAACGACTTCCCGAAGGCGTTCGGCACGTACGACGCAACGCAGAACGAGTTCCCCAACGAAGGCCCGGGCTGGATGATCTTCGATCAGGGCGTGCGGGACACCACGCGCATCCTCTCGATGATCCCCGGTGGTCCGACGCCCGACTGGGTACCGGTGGCCGACGACATCCGCGAGCTGGCCGAGCTCATCGGCGTCGACGCCGACACACTCGAGACCACCGTGGACACCTTCAACGAACACGCGGCGCAGGGCGCGGATCCGTTGTTCCACCGCACCGAACTGGGTCTCATGGCGCCGGGCGCAGTCCGCCCGCTCGAAGGGCCGTTCTACGCGGTCGTGATCTGGCCGGGTGCACTCGGCACCAACGGCGGTCCGCGACTCGACACCAACGGTCAGGTGCGCGGCTACCGCACGCCGCTGATCGACGGGTTGTACGCGGCCGGCAACACCGCGGCCAGCGCGTACGCCTGGGCGTACCCGGGCGGCGGCGCCACCATTGCGAACGGCATGGTGTTCGGCTTCCGCGCCGGCCGCCACCTCGCCACCCGCCCCGCCCGCGACGTCTGACCGCGCCGCACCGCCCGCGCAGGCTCACGGACCGGAGGGCACGCGGCAACAGGTGTCGGCGGGGCGCGACGAGAGCGTGCCCCACTCTGCGAAGTCTGAGGTACC
>JBKJKR010000552.1:0-9595 GCA_046597135.1 Acidimicrobiales bacterium
TGGTCACCGAGGCGGCGAGCACCAGGCAGGCACAGACCAGCTCGCCGTCGACCAACACCGAGCACGAACCGCACTCGCCCTGTTCGCATGCCCCCTTCGTGCCGTACAGCCCGATGCGGTCACGCAGCACGCCGAGCAGGCTCTCGCCGACGTGCGCGTCGTGCACGTCGTGGGTCCGCCCGTTCACCTGGAGCCGATAGTGCAGGCCCGACATCAGCGCTCCTCCATTCGTGCGAGCACCCGGGCCATCGCCCGTGACGCCAGCACCTCGATGCCTCGCCGCCGATACGCGGCGGTGGACCGATGGTCGTCGATCGGCCTCGACGCGGCGGCCACCAGCGCACCGAACTCGGCGCACACCGCCTCGGCGTCGGGCACCGCGCCCGATGTCCAGTCGATCGTGGCGTTCGCGAACGCCTCGGCGTCGGGGGCCCGCAGCACGGTGGGACCGACGCTGCCCATCGCGACCCGAACGTTGCGCCCGGCCCGATCGACGATGAGCGCGACATCGGCGACCGCGATGACCATCGCGTTGCGGGTGCCGATCTTGAGGTACTCCTGCGGACCGTCGAGCACGGGCATGCGCACGTCGACGATGACCTCGCCGTGGGCCCGCGTGGTTCGCTTCGGACCGACGATGAAGTCGGTGATCGCCACCGAGCGGGTACCCGCCGACGACCCGAGCGTGACGGTGGCGTCGAGCGCGGCGAGCACCGGCAACGTGTCGCCTGCCGGCGACGCGGTGGCCACGTTGCCGCCGATGGTGCCGGCGTTGCGGATCTGCGGCGAGCCCACGGTGCGTGCCGCAGTGGCCAACGCCGGCACCAGCGAGGCGATGGCCTCTTCCTGCATCTCGCGGTACGTACAACCACCGTGGACGACCAGCGTGTCGCCTTCGCGATGCCACCCACGGAGCTCGGCCACCTTGCGCAACGCGATCACCGCGGGCGGGCGTCGATGGCCGAAGTTCACCTCGACCATGAAGTCGGTGCCACCGGCGAGCAGTTGCGCCTCGGGGTCGGAGTCGAGTGCGGCGTAGACCGCGGGCAGGGACTCAGGAACGGTGATGCTCATACGTGCTCCGGGGCACGCGGGGAGACCGCGTTGAGGTAGTTGTAGATGGTGATGCGGCTGACACCCATCGCGTCGGCGACCTCGTCGATCGACTTGCGCAACGCGAAGGCGCCGCGGTCTTCGAGCATGCGCACCGCGCGCTGCTTGTTCTCGCGTGACATCTCGCCGAGGGGGGAATCGAGCTCGCGCTCGACTCGCGCGATCATGCGCGCCAGCTCGCCCTGAAGGTCGGGCATGCGCAACCCACCGAGCAGCTCGCCTTGCCACTCGAGCGGGATGTCGGAGGCTCGCATGCGCGACGGCGAGACGATGGTCGCGTCGAGCGCCTTCGCCACCGGCTTCATTGCCGCCAGGAACGGGTGCGCGTCTCGCTTCATGGCGCAGTCACTCCGGAACCCGCTCGACCTGTACGGCCACCCGGGTTGCGCCGTTGGCCAACGCGGCACGGATCAGGTCGTGCACCAGCACCGGTGCATCGATGAGGGTGACCACGGCCGACGAACCGAAAGGACCGACTTCCACGGCGTCGTCGAACGACCGCGCGGTGTCGACCGCGGCCTGCACATGGGGACCGAGCGCGCCGTCGAGAAACGGCTCGATCGTGAACTCGACCTTGGCACGGGTCATGGGCGGCATGGTAGCTGGCGGCCGACCACGGCTTGACAGTCTGTAAAGAACGCAGTGTGAACAACTCGTTGCGGGACGCCCCATTCCTTGACATTCTGTAAAGCGCTCAGAATGATGAGTCCATGGACCGGATTGCGCTCACCGTCAACGGAGAATCGGTCAGCGTGCGGGCCGACCATCCCCACCTGCTCGCCGCCCTCCGCGAAGAGCTCGACATCACGTCGCCGAAGGACGGATGCTCCCCGACCGGCCAGTGCGGGTGCTGCACCGTGCTGGTCGACGGCAAGGCCCAAGTGTCGTGCCAGCTCTCGCTCACGCGTGCCGCCGGGCGCTCGATCACCACAGTCGAAGGCCTCGAGCCGGCCGAGTCCGAGCGCTACGCCAACGTGTTCGCGGCCACCGGGGCCCTGCAGTGCGGGTTCTGCACGCCGGGCATCGTCATGCGCGCGAAGGCCCTCGTCGACAAGAAGGGAGCCGATCTCGAGCGAGAGGACGCCGCCCGGTTTCTCGGCGCGCACCTGTGCCGGTGCACCGGCTACGTCAAGATCCTCGATGCCGTCGACGCGCTGGCCAAGGGCAAGGAGCTCGTCAGCGAGCTCCCGGTGCGCATCGGCCAGAGCGGCCACAAGTACCAGGCACGCGAGCTCGCACTCGGCTCGCGTGGCTACGTCGACGACATCCGCCTGCCCGGTCTGCTCCACGCGGCAGTGAAGCTCACCGACCATGCGCGGGCCCGTGTGCTGTCGATCGACACGGCGGCCGCGCTCGCCGTTCCGGGTGTCGAAGCCGTACTCACCGCCGCGGACATCCCCGGAACCTTGCGCGTCGGCATCCTCTACAAGGACTGGCCGGTGATGATCCCCGAAGGTGGCATCACCGCCTACCTCGGTGACGTGCTCGCCATCGTGGTCGCCGCCGACCGCCAGACCGCGCGCGACGCCGCGCAACTCGTCACCGTCACCTACGACGTCCTGCGCCCCATCACCGACCCGGTGGCGGCCATCGCCGACCCCGAGGACGCCGTGTGGACGCTCCCCGGCAACGTGCTCTCGCGTTCCACGTATCAACGCGGCGACGTCGACGCCGCGCTCGCGTCGTCGGCGTTCGTGGTGCGCGAGACCTTCCAGACCCAACGCATCGAACAGGCCTTCCTCGAACCTGAGTCGACGGTGGCCGAACCCCGCCCTGACGGCACCATGCACGTGTGGTCCGGTGGGCAGGGCGTGTGGGACGACCGCGATCAGATCGCCGACATGCTGGCCGTGCCGCGCGAGCGCATCACCGTCGAGCTCGTGTCGAACGGTGGCGGTTTCGGCGGCAAGGAGGACATGAGCAACCAGGGCCACACGGCGCTCGCCGCGTGGCTGCTCGGCAAGCCGGTCCAGTGCACCTTCTCGCGCGAAGAGTCGTTGCTCGTCCACACGAAGCGCCACCCGATCCGCATGGAGTACACCGCGGGGTGCGATGCCGAAGGGCGTCTCACCGCGCTGCGCGCCGACATGGTCGGCGACAGCGGCCCGTACGCATCGGTCGGCTCGAAGGTGCTCGAGCGCGCGGCCGGCCATGCAAGTGGCCCGTACCGGGTGCCGAACATCTCCGTCGACGCCATCGCGGCGCGCACCAACAACCCGGTGTGCGGTGCGTTCCGCGGGTTCGGTGCGAACCAGGCGCAGTTCGCGATGGAAGGGGTCATCGATCGGCTGGCCGAGCTGGTGGGCATCTCCGGCTGGGAGATGCGCGCCCGCAACGTCGTCGAGCCGGGCGACGTTTGGGGTCCGGGCCAGATCATGGACGATGGTTGTCTCGGCATCCGCGAGTGCCTCGAGGTGATGAAACCGTTCTACGACGACGCCATCGACGCGGGCAAAGCGGTCGGCCTCGGCATCGGGCTCAAGAACAGCGGTCTCGGCAACGGTTTCCGCGAGGTGTCCAAGGCCACGGTGCAGCGACTCGCCGATGGCACCGTCGAGGTGCGCCACGGTTGGACCGAGATGGGCCAAGGCGTGCACACGGTTGCGTTGCAGGTGGCCTGCACCGAGCTCGGCCTCGATGATCCGAACGTGGTGCGCGTGCTCGTCGACACGACTCGTGCGCTCGGCTTCGGTCAGACCACCGGCTCGCGGGGCACGCTCATGGCCTCCGGATCGGTGCGCGATGCGTGTCAGAAGGCCATGGCCGACGGCTTCCGCACCGGCGTCGAGTACGAGGGCGAGTGGATCGTCGATTGGACCGACAAGATCGAGTCGGGCAAGGAGAACCCCACAATCCACTCGGCGTTCGGCTACGCCGCGCAGCTGGCCGTCATCGATCGGGCAACCAGCAAGGTCGAGCGCATGGTCGCGGTGCACGATGTCGGCAAGGCCATCAACCCGTTGTTGTGCGTCGGCCAGGTCGAAGGCAGCGTGCACATGGGCCTCGGCTACGCGCTCAGCGAGGACTTCCCGGCCGACGAAACCGGCCGGCCCACCAACATGACGCTGCGATCGCTGGGAATCATCCGCCCGAAGGACATGCCACCGGTCGACGTCGTGCTCGTCGAGTGCCCGCAGCCGCGCTCTCCGTACGGGGTCAAGGGCGTCGGCGAGATCGGGCTCGTCCCCACCGCCGGCGCGGTCGCGGCGGCGCTGCACCAACTCGACGGTGGATGGCGAAACACCCTGCCCATGCGAAGTGCGTCGGTCGGCGACGCTGCGGTGGGCGGCGACGCCGCGACCGACGCATGACCGCAGAGACCGCCGGCCTCGTCTGCGGACACCACCACCTGTATTCGACGCTGGCGCGCGGCATGCCGGCCCCGCCGAAGCATCCGGCGACGTTCCTCGACGTCCTCGAACAGGTGTGGTGGCGACTCGACGTCGCGCTCGACCTCGAGATGATCCGCTGGTCGGCGATGCTCGGCGCGGTCGAAGCGCTGCAGAGCGGCTGTACCGCGATCATCGATCACCACGAGTCGCCCGCAGCCATCGAAGGTTCGCTGTCGGTCATCGCCGAAGCATGTGCCGAGGTCGGCGTGCGCGTGGTGTGCGCGTACGGCGTGACCGATCGCCACGGACCCGACGGCGCGCGGCGCGGTCTCGAGGAGAACGACCGCTTCCTCCGTTCGGGCGGACGCGGCTACGTCGGGGTGCATGCATCGTTCACCTGCAGCGACGAGACGCTCGACGCTGCGGCCGCACTCGCGCTCGATCACGGCGTCGGCGTGCACATCCACGTGGCCGAGGCAGCCGACGACCGCGCGGCGGGTTCGCGTCTCGCGTCGCTCGCGCAACACGACTGGCTCCTCGCCCACTGCGTGCACCTCGACCGCGACCTTCCGGGCACCATCGCCCACAACCCGCGTTCGAACATGAACAACAGCGTGGGCTACGCCCGTCCGGCCGCGCGCCAGAACCCGGTCGTGCTCGGCACCGACGGCATCGGCGCCGACATGCTCGAAGAGTTCCGCATCGCCTACGTGCGCCACCGCGAGAGCGACCTCGGCGCGTCGCCCGAAACGGCGTGGGGCTGGCTCGACAACGCCTACGCGCTCGTGCCCGAGGCGCGCACCGATCGCGTGCGTTGGAGCTACGAGCACGCCGACTCACCGTGGCACGTCGCGTTCACGCCCGGCATCCACGCGATCGACGTCGACATCGACGGTGAACCGGTCCTGCGCGACCGCGTCCCCACACGAGTCGACCTCGCCGAGGTGCATGCCCGCGCCACCGAGCAAGCCGCGCGACTGCACGCCCTCCTCTGACCTCGTCCACCGTCCACGAAAGACCGTTCATGAGCCGCTACGCCATCTATCTGCAGGACGCACATCCGCTTCGCGAGGGCATGGCTCTCGCGCAGTACGCCGAGGCCGCAGGTTTCGAGGCGGTGTGGCAGGCCGAGTCGCGGTTGGTGCGCGAGGCCACCGTGCCCATGGCCGCGTTCGCGAGCGTCACCGAACGCATCATGGTCGGGTCGGGCGTGGTCGACTGCTGGTCACGCAACCCGGCACGGCTCGCCGCGACGTTCTCGACGCTCGACGACCTCGCACCCGGGCGGGTCATCCTCGGCATCGGCGCCTGGTGGGATCCGCTCGCCGCGAAGGTCGGCATCTCGCGGGCCAAGCCGTTGCGGGCGATGCGCGAGATCGTCACCGCGGTGCGCGCGCTGCTCGCCAACGAGACCGTGACCATGCACGGCGAGTTCGTCCACTTCGACGGCGTCGAGCTCGACTACGTCTACCAAGAGCGCCGGCCCAAGGACGTGCCCATCTACATCGGCGCGACCGGCATGCAGATGATGGAGCTCACCGGCGAGATCGCCGACGGCGCCGTGCTGAACTACCTCGTGTCGCCCAGCTACAACGTGCAGGCGCTCGAGGCGCTCGAGCGCGGCGCGGCGAGAGCCGGGCGCAACCTCGACGACATCGATCGCCCACAGCTCGTGGTGTGCAGCGTCCACGAGGACCGCCAGACCGCGCTCGACATGGCTCGCATGATGGTCACGCAGTACCTCGGGCAACAGCCGCACATCATGAAGGCGTCGGGCGTCCCGCAGTCGCTGCTCGACGAGGTGGGCAACGTGCTCACGTGGCCGGCCACCCACGAGCAGGTCGAGGCCGCGAGCACGCTCGTGCCCGACGAGATCGTGCAGATGCTCACCGCGTCAGGCACCGCCGACGACGCCCGCGCCAAGGTGGCCGAGTACGTGGCCAATGGTGCTACCTGTCCGATCCTGTACCCCCTCGGCGACGCGAAGGCCATGATCGACGCGTTCCGCCAATAGGCGCCGCCCGGCGCGCGGCTGCGCGCCTGCGGTGCAACCCGGTAGCGTCGCCGACCGTGGCCATCGACCGTCGACAGTTCCTTCTCGGTCTGCTCGGCACCGGTGCGGCCCTGGGCGTCGCGTCGTGCAGTTCGGCCGACCGCGCAAGCCTCTCGGCATCGAACGACGCGACAGGTTCGAGTGGCACCGTGCCCCCGGACAACGGCACGACCTCGGTCGCCCCTTCGTCGAGCACCATCACCACGCCGCCGAGCAGCCCACCTAGCGCGCCCCCACCGCTCGGTCCGGCCCGCTACGTGAACCGCGGCCCGACGTCCCGTGCACGCGTTGCCCTGAGCTTCCACACCGAGGGCACGCCGGCGCAGGTCGGGCGCCTGCTCGACATGGCCAAGACGCTCGAGGTACCGCTGACGATGCTCATCGTCGGCAAGTGGCTCGAGCAGAACCGTGCGCTCGGCACGCGCATCGCGGACGCCGGCCACGACTACGGGAACCACACCTACTCGCATCCCTCGTTGCCCGACCAGAAGCGCGACGTCGTGGCCACCGAGATCCAGCGGTGCGCCGAACTGCTCCGCACGGTCACGGGCACCGACGGCCTGTGGTTCCGGCCGTCCGGCAGCAACTCGACCACCTCGTTGATCAACGAGGAAGCGGGCAAGGCGGGCTACCCGGTCGTGCTGGGATTCGACACCGACCCGCTCGACTACCAGGACCCCGGCGCAGCCGCCGTGCGTTCACGCGTGGTCAGCGGCGTGCACGCCGGTGCGATCGTGAGCCTGCACGCCCAACACCAAGGCACGCTCGACGTGTTCGAATCCATGGTCGCGGCGATCCGCGACAAGGGGTTCACCCTGGTGCGGGCCCGCGACCTCGTGAGCTGATCAGCGGTTGCCGATGATCGCCGAGATGTCGATGGTGTCGGCGTCATCGGGGATGGCCACGTCGACCGGTGTACCGAAGTCGTAGAGCTCGACCGTGACGGTGGCGGTGCCTTCGGCGGACGGTGCACTGACCACGACCTTGCGCACGAGATCGTCGGCGTCGATCCACACGTCGACGGTGACCGTGGAGGCCTCGAGCTGGTCGAGCTTCTCCCGTGCGTCACCGAGCGACGGGTCGTCGAGCTGCGCGGCGTGCTCCCGCGCGATCCGCGCCAGATCGATGAGCGCCGAGTAGCGCGTGGTGTCGACGCCGCGCACGGAATCCGGGCCGACCTCGGTGAACGAATCCGCTTGTTGCTCCAGCAGGTCGAGCAGGGCCGCCGTGTCGGGCGTGTCGCCGAGCGCACCAGTGGCCGGGCTCCCCGACGGCGCCATCTTGGATGCGTCGATCTTGATCCACTTGGCGTTGCCGCCGAGCAGCTCGCCGAGCCCGCTCATCTTGACGTACGCGACCGTGCCCTTGGTGAGCACCTCGACCGGCCCGGAACCGACTGCGCCGGTGAGGTCGGGCGAGGACTCACCCAGACCGGCCAGCGCCGAGAGGTCGAGGGTGATGCGGGAGGTGCCGGCCTTGAAGTCGACCGCTGCGCTGGTGACGAACGGCGACGACAGGCCCGGTGCTTCGACCGTGATGTCGACCCGCGCCGTCTCCTGCGCCTGGGTGCCCTCGATCGCCGCGGCCATTGGTGACCGGGCGGCGGAATCGTCGCGCTGGGCCACTGCGGCCACGCCGAAGATCGACGCGCCGAGCGCCACGACACTGGCGACAGCCACCGACGAGGGGCGCAGACGATGCCGCGGCGCAGGGGTCGGTGGCGCATACGGGGTGGCAGCTGCCGCAAACGCCGGTGGTGGCGGCGGCGGGGGTGGGATGTGGGCGAACTCGTTCACGTCGTCCTCCAAGGCACGCACGCACTGCCGCACCCTTCGTGAGCATTCTGCGCGACCAGTTTCACGCACCGTGGTCGATTTGCACCCGCGGCAGGTCGCATTTTCGGGCGAACCTTCAGGGCACCCCGACCTCGTAGCCGGGGGCCGGGGTCCCTGGCGGGTGGAACACGTCGACCGGCGCGGGGCTCGGGACGACGACCTCGCACTCGAGACCATCCGGGTCGACGAAGAACAGGCTGTAGTGCGCGCCGAAGTCGGTGACGAAGCCGTCGGTGGCCCCCATCGACATGAGTCGCCGTCGCGTTTCATCGAACGCGTCGAGCGAAGCTGCTTGAAAACCGAAGTGGTCGAGCCGGCCCCGCTCGAACGCAGGCACCTGACGCGACGCTTCGGTGTTGCCGTCGACCTGGAACACGTTGAGCGCGCGGCCACCGCCGACGTCGACGAAGGTGATCGTGCCGAACGGGGTCTGCTGCACACCGAGCGAACGGGCACCGAACGCGTCTCGGTAGAACGCCACGAATCGATCGGTGTCGTTCGTCAGGATCGCGATGTGGTTCAACCCGTCGAGCAGCATCTCCACCTCGATGCGAACGCTAGCGATGCGACGGATGCGATGCACGGACGATGACAGCCCTTGAAGGACCCTCGACACTTCCGGCCATTCCGTGAACAAAGGCCTGGCTCGGGGGCAGCTCTGCCAAGGGCGACATGTGGGGCATGGGACTGTGGTTCTCCGGGCGCTGGCACGATCATCCGGCCGAGCAGACACAAGCCGGGCCGAGTCGGATCAGGACGTGGTGTCCGCTCGGCGTCATTGCTCGTCATCGAGCAGAAGCGACTCGACGCCGACCAAGCGGAAGAGCTGACGTATCGCCGGTCGGGCACCGACGATGCGGGTGTTGGGTCGCTCCCGCTTGACCTGCAACAACACGGCGATGCCCGATGAATCCACCATGGTCAGCTCGCTCAGGTCGAACTCGAGCGGGGCACCGGCGAACGCAGTCACCTCTCGCACCAGGTCGGCGAGGCCCTCGAGATCGAGCTCGCCGGCCACGGTCAGCCGACTGCCGTTTCGGGAGAAGCGCAGGTTTTCGCTAGCCATGTCGGATGTCCCGTCGCCTCGATGTTCGACGTACGCGCATGTCCGCCGACTGCAGACGAGCGCGCCACGAGCACTGTCCGCAAGCGAGCGACGTCGCCGCGATGATCGGGCGGACACGCGCCCGACTTGAACATCCAGACGAATCAGCCGACACCGTCCGCCGGGTTGGCTCCCTGTCCGGTTCTCCAGCGCGACG
>JBKJKR010000182.1:0-3928 GCA_046597135.1 Acidimicrobiales bacterium
ACGTCGGGCCGGAACGTGTCGAGCGCAGCGCCGACCACCGACGGCATACGGCGCACGAACCGCAGCTTGCGCAGCTCTCGGCGCAACCCCGTCGACCGACCGGGATGCGGCAGCAGCAGGTGCTCGATGCCCGCCGGCGGCGCGCCGCGCCCGGCGACACCCAGCAGCAGCACCTCGTGCCCCGCCATCGCGAACGCGCCCGAGATGGCCGCGAGGTGGAGCGACGCACCCTTGTCGCCGGGGATCTTGATCCCCAGATCGGTGCACAACACCGCGATTCTCACGACCGCACCTCCTCGAAGACGTTGATCAGCTCGGTCGCGCAGTGCTCCGGCGCATGGCGGCGGCGCACGAGGCGGCGCCCCGCAGCGCCGAAGCTCTTCGCCATTGCAGGCTCACGCCACAGCTTCTCAATCGCGTTGGCGAGTGACGCAGCGTCGTCCGGTGGAACGAGCAGGCCGGTCTCGCCGTCGCGGACGACCTCACCGATGCCGACCGTGTCGGTGGACACCACCGGCAGACCACGGGCCATCGCCTCCAGGATTACGGTTGGGAGGCCGTCGCGATCGCCGTCGGCAGCCACCCGGCACGGCATCACCAGCATGGCCGCGCCGCGATACGCAGCGGCGACATCGTCAGACCGCAGGGCGCCGCGAAGGACGACACGCCCCGTCAAACCCAGCCGGGCAATGCGCTCCTCCAGTTCCCCGCGCAACGGGCCGTCACCGACGACCTCGACCCGAAGGCCGTCCACACTGCGGGCGATCACGGCTGCCGCATCGATAAGCGTGTCGATTCCCTTCTTCGGCACCAGGCGGGCGACGCACAGGATCGTGCCGGTTACATCCGGACCATCGGAAGGCACCAGCGCCACGGCGTTGGGGACGAAGCGCACCCGAACCCCGGGCGGCGCGACATCGGCGATGTGCTCGGCGTTGTGTTGCGACACGGTGACCACAGCGGCAGCGGTAGCGATTCGCCGCGGGAACGCATCGACGTGATCGACGTGGAAGATGTCCTTGGCGTGCGCAGTCACGCTCCAAGGGGTGTGCGAGAGCGCACCCGCCCAACGCGCTGTCTCGGCAGCGGCAGTGGCGAAGTGGGCATGGATGTGATCGAACCGCTCGCGACGCGCCCGTTGCGCCACGAAGCCGGCCTGCAAGAACCGTCGGAACTGGCCCTGGCGGTGGGCCTCACTGGCGCACCGCCACCACGTCCGTGGTTGTCGTGCGATCCATGCTGCGTGCACGGCGGCAGTCCGTGGTTCCCACAGTCGCGGCCGCCGAGGCACGTATCGAACGGCGGCGCACACCTCGTCGACCTCGGGATGACGCAGCCCCGGTTCCGGGGAGCTGAGCGCATCGACGCCCACGTGGACGCCCGCAGCTTCCAGCCCGAGCAGCTCACGCACGACGAATGTCTCGCTGAGCCGCGGGTAACGCTTGAGCACGTAGAGCACACGCATGTCGCCGCTCATGGGGCCACCGCGCTGCGCCTTGTCGTGTCCGCGCCCGGTCCCCGCGACGGCTCACCGAAGTCGTCGACGATCGGCGGAACGACACCGCCGAGTTCGCGCCCGAACTGCAGGTCGGCGAGGCGCCGATAGCGGCCCCTGAGAGCGAGCAGCTCGCCGTGCGAGCCTTGCTCCACGATGCGACCGCCCTCGAGCACGACGATGCGGTCGGCCGAGCGCACCGTCGATAGCCGATGGGCGATTACGAAGGTCGTCCGGTCAGTGGGCAGGTTGGCGAACGCCGCCGCGATGTGTTCCTCGGTCTCCGCGTCGAGCGCACTCGTCGGCTCGTCGAGGATCAGGATGGGTGTGTCACGGAGGATCGCGCGCGCGATCGCTACCCGCTGGCGTTGCCCGCCTGACAACGTGGCACCGCGTTCGCCGACCATCGTGTCCAGACCATCAGGCAGCCGCGATGCGAACTCGTCGACCAGCGCCAGCCGCACGGCGCGATCGATCTCTGCGTTCGACGCTCCGGGCCTCCCCGCGGCGACGTTGTCACGCAGGGTGCCCCGCAGCAGCACAGAGTCCTGGAGCACCATCGACACCTGGGCGCGCACTGATGCGAGCGAGGCTGAGCGCAGGTCGACGCCGTCGATCGTGACCGCGCCGGCCTGCGGGTCGGCGAGGCGCGGGACCAGTGACACGAGCGTGCTCTTGCCCGCTCCCGTCGGGCCGACGACCGCGAGGCGTTCACCGGGTTGCACCGCGAGATCGATCCCGTCGAGCACGACGGAGGAGCCGTACGCGAAGCGCACGCCGACGAAGTCGACGCGCCCGGTCGCTCGCGGCAGATGAGGGGCACCTGGCCGTTCGACGATCTGCGGCGTCGTTGACAGCACCTCGAACACGCGCTCTGCTGCCGCGACACCCTTGGTGGTGACTGTGCTGAGCTTGGCGATCGCCTTGATCGGCTTGTACAGCGACCCGAGGTAGCTGAGGAACACCAGCAGCACACCGAGGCTGAGGCGTCCGCTGATCACCCGCTGCGCGCCGAACCACAGCACGATCGCGGTCGACACGGCTCCGGCCGCGTCGACGATCGGGCTGAACCGGGCTTGCAGCCGCGCGCTTTCCAGGCCGGCGCTCATGCTCGAAGCAGCGAGCGCGCCGAACTGCGCGGCCTGGCGGTGCTCCAGCGAGAATGCCTGCACGAGGTGCACGGCACTCAGCGATTCCGTGGCGGCAGCCGCGACTGCGCCGTCCGCCTTGCGAGCCCGCCGCGACGCGTTCTTCAGCTCGGTTGTCGACCGGTAGATGGTGAGCGCTAGCACGGGAGAGGCGACGAACGCGAGCAGGGTGAACCACGGGTCGATCATCGCCATGACCACGAACATCCCGATCACGAGGAGGGCGTTGGGCAGCAGCACGGCCAGCGTCTGCACCACCATGTCCTGCGTGCGATCGGCGTCTCCCGTGACGCGTGCCGACAGATCCCCGACCTGCTGATCGCCGTGGAAGCGGAGCGACAGGCGCTGCAGGTGGGAAAACACCGTCGCCCGCAGGTCGTTGCCGAGGTGCAACCCGGCGGCAGCGAGCAGGCGCGTGGACCAGTAGTCGAGCAGCCCGGTGGCGACAACGAGCGTCAGCAGCACGCCGATCGCAACGGCCACGTACCACTGACTGCCGTAGTGCGACCCACCTCGTACTAGTACGTCGTCGACGACCACCTTCAACGGCCACGGCTGGGCGAGGCTGACGAGCACCTCGGCGACGGCCAACACGGAACCCACGCCCAGCGCTCGCCGGTAACGCCGCAGCTGCGGCCACATCGTTTTCCACACGCCGATCACGCGCACGCTCCCACGCTGATGCAGGCGTCGATTGCCTCCGCCGCCCTGGTGGCGCCGTCGAGGCCGATGCCGGCACCCGCCAGGGCAGCACCGTCGAGGCGACGGTCGTGAGCAAGGAGCCATGCCAGCTCCGCCGGCGTGGTTGCGTCGTCGAGCACGTCGGCGAGACCGAGCGCGGTGAGCCGCGAGGCGCGGATCGCCTGCTCGCGTCGCGGTGCTCGGCGGGGCAACAGGATCGGTCGCACGCCGGCGGCGAGCGACTCGAACGTCGAGTTGTAGCCGGCCATCTGCACGACTGCGCCGGAGCGGGCATAGAGCGCCGCACACCCGGGCACCGAGCGGACGACACGCAGGTGGCGCACGCGTGAGTCGAACGTCGAGGCGTAGGGGCCGGCCACGAGGAGAAAGTTCCGGGCATAGCCGGTGGCCACGCGACGGGCGTTGAGCAGGCGGGCGGTGTCGATCACCAACCGGTACAGCTGCTCGGCGTCGGCTCCGCCACCGCCGGTGACAGCCACGAGGCGGGCATCTCGGTGCTCGGCCGTCGCGTGCTCGGTGACCCATCCGCAGTACGTCGGCTCCATCGGCAGGCCGTACTCCTCGACGTGATCGCACATGTTGC
>JBKJKR010000245.1:0-3736 GCA_046597135.1 Acidimicrobiales bacterium
GATCGGTTCGCCGATCGATGTGGTGACCACGGCGGCGCTCGAGGGAGTCGACGTGTTCTTCTCGGGTGCGCTCCAGGGCTCGAGCGGCGGGAACCAGTCCTACTCGCCCGCCGAACAGCAGGCGCTGCGCGACTTCGTGCAGGGCGGTGGCATCGTCGTCATCAACCAGAACTCGCCCGGCTGGGCCACCGGTGAGGCGTTCGGCGTCACCGAGCAGGGCCCCGAGGCCATCTTCGAGGAGTTCAGCGGCCACACCGGGCTCGGCGGCGGGTTCGAAGCGCCGTTCATCGCCACAGTCGGCGGCGCGGCGTCCAGTGGTGCCGGGCGCGCGGTGGGCGGCACGCCGCTCGTGCAGGGTCCGTTCGGCACGGTCACGTCGTTCTCGCTGTGGCACACGGTGGCCGGCTTCAACGAGGGATCTTTGCCCGCCGGTGCGGTGGTGAACGCCAGGGTGCTGTCGCGCTGTGACGTCGCCTCGCTGACCTGTGCCAATCCCACGACCCCGCCGCAGGCCACCACGACCACGTCGAGCGGCGCCCCGACCACCACGGCCAATCCCAACCCGCCGCTGCCGTACCGCAACGACCTGAACAACCTGCCCGCAGTGGTCACCGTGGCGCCGGGCCAGGCCAGCACGGGTCAGGGTGCGATCATCTTCACCTCCGACGTCGATACCTATTCGAACCACGCCGAGTACAACGCCGGCGTCATGGCGGCCGGCAACGAACTGCTGGCCAAGAACACGTTCGCCTGGATCGGTGGCCTGCTCAACGCGCAGAACCCCACCGAGGGTTACACGTCGATCACGCCCACCCGTTGGGTCGACACGCGTTCCACCGGCAAGATCGGCCCCGGCGGCAAGCTCAACGTCACCATCGCGGGCGCCACGGTCAACGGCGTCACGATCCCGGCCGACGCCACCGGCGTGGTCATGAACGTGACCGCATCACGGCCTGACGCGACCGAGAGCTTCATCACCGTCTATCCCACCACCACCGGTACCAACCCCAACCCGAACTCGTCGAACCTGAACTTCCGGGCCGGCGTCGACATCCCCAACTCGGTCATGGTCAAGATCGGTGATTCGGGTCGCATCACCGTCTACAACGACCGCGGCAACGTCGATGTGCTCATCGACGTGGTGGGCTACTTCCGGGCCGGGTCGGGTGACCGACTCAACTCCACCGACCCGTCTCGCGTGCTCGACACCCGCAACGCGATCGGCAGCGTCCGCACACCCATCGGTGAAGGCGAGTCGCGCACGTTGCAGGTCACGGGCGGGGTCGTACCCAACGGTGCGAGCGCGGTGGTCCTGAACGTCACGGCGAGCGAGGGCACACGCGGGGGCTATCTCAGCGTGTATCCGGGCAACCTCACGTCGGTGCCGAACACGTCGAACCTGAACTTCGCGGCCAACCAGACCATCGCCAACCTGGTCATCGTGCCGCTCGATTCGAGCGGCACCGTCAAGGTGTTCAACGCCTTCGGCACCACCGCGGTCCTGGCCGACGTGCTCGGCTACTTCTCGTCGACGGGCGGCTCGTTCGCTCAGCTGACCCCCGCTCGCCTGCTCGACACGAGAAGCGCGATCGGCATCAGCCCGGCGGCCCGACTCGGCGCCGACAGCTCGCTCGAGTTCACCGTGCTCGGCCAGGGCGGCGTGCCGTCCGAGGGCGTGCGCTCGGTCATGCTCAACGTCACCGCTGCGGCGCCGACGAACACGAGCTGGCTCACCGTGTACCCGAACAGCGTGCCCAACGCGTCCAACCTGAACTTCGTGGCGACGCAGACGATCCCCAACCTCGTCCTGGCTCAGGTCAACGCCCAGGGCAAGGTCAAGATCTACAACAACCTCGGCACGGTCGATGTCCTGGCCGACGTCGTGGCGTGGTTCAACTGATCCAGCTGGGTTTCACCCCATGCTGACAACTGAGCGATAGTCAGGGGCACCGCCGGTCTCGTACCGGCGGTGCTCTTGGTTTTTTGGATGCTGGTTTGGTGCAACATCGGGCGAGGAGAGGGACCACCATGTCGGAGCCGCTGTACGAGGCGCGGACGTTCTGGGAGTTGCTCGAGCAGCGCGTCGCGGCGACCCCCGATCAGCCGATGCTGCTCGACGCCGACGATCGTTCGGTCACCTTCGCCGAGTTCAAGGCGCGGGCCGAGCGCGTCGCTGCGGGCTTCAACGCGATGGGCGTGCGCGAGGGGAGCCACGTCACGTGGCAGCTGCCCACGCGCATCGAGACCGTGGTCGCATCGTTCGCCCTGAGCCGGCTCGGCGCGGTGCAGAACCCCATCATCCAGATCTATCGCGAGCGCGAAGTGGGTTTCGCGATTCGTCAGACCAAAGCCGAGCTGGTGCTCGTGCCGGGTGTGTGGCGCGGGTTCGACTACGTCGCCATGGTCGAGCGCATCGCCGCGGATCTCCCGATCCCACCGAAGATCCTCGTGGCCTACGACTCGTTGCCCGAGGGTGATCCGGCCACGTTGCCGGCGCCGCCGACCGCGCCCGCGTCGCCGGGCGAGTCACCGATCCGTTGGATCTATTACACCTCCGGCACCACCTCCGATCCGAAGGGCGTGCAGCACACCGACGCCACGCTCATCGCCGGTGGCATCGGCATGGCCAAGGCGCTCACGATGAACGCTGACGACGTCGGCACGATCGCGTTCCCGTACGCGCACATCGGCGGTCCCGATTACATCGTCACCGTCCTGGCCGAGGGGTTTCCGGCGGTCCTCCTCGAGACCTTCGTGTTGCGGGACGCGGTCGAGGTGTTCCGCCGCACGGGTGCCACCATGGCCGGCGGATCCACGGCCTTCTACATCGGGTTCCTCAACGAGCAGCGCAAGAACCCGTCCGAGAAGCTCATCCCCACCTTGCGGTTGTTGTCCGGAGGCGGTGCGCCGAAACCACCCGAGGTCTACTTCGAGGTCAAGTCCGAGATGGGCATCCCCGTCGCGCACGGGTATGGCATGACCGAGTGCCCCATGATCGCCCAGGGCGGGCCCGGCGACTCCGACGATCAGCTCGCCCACAGCGAGGGCGCACCGGTGTACCGCTGCGAGATCTCGATCGTGCGCGAGGACGGAACGGCGGCCGACCCGGGCGAGGAGGGCGAGGTGCGCCTGGCCGGGCCGATGCTGTTCAAGGGGTACACCGACGCGTCGTTGAACGCCGCGGCCTTCGACGAGTCAGGTCGGTTCCGTACCGGCGATCTCGGGGTGATGCGAGCCGACGGCCACGTCACGCTCACCGGGCGCCTCAAGGACGTCATCATCCGCAAGGGCGAGAACATCTCGGCCAAAGAGGTCGAGGACATCATCTACACGCACCCCAAGGTGAAGGACTGCGCGGTGATCGGCCTGCCCGATCGCGAGCGCGGCGAGCGCGTGTGTGCCGTCGTCGAGACCGCCGACGGGCAGGAGCCGCTCACCTTCGCCGAGATGGTGTCGTGGTGTCGCGATGCCGGGCTCATGACGCAGAAGATCCCCGAGCAGCTCGAGGTGCGCGACCCGTTGCCGCGCAACGCCACGCTCAAGATCCTCAAGTTCGTCCTCCGCGACGAGCTGCGTGACCAGGTCTGGCCCTGACGCGCGTTTCCCGTCAGACTGTCCGGGGCGAGCGATAGGGGAACGCATGCTCGAGGGTCAGGTCGCCGTCGTCACGGGTGCGAGTCGGGGGATCGGCGCGGCGATCGCCGCCGAGCTGGCGGCGAGCGGAGCGCGAGTGGTG
>JBKJKR010000257.1:0-3051 GCA_046597135.1 Acidimicrobiales bacterium
GTCGAGCGAGGGAACGTGCGCGAACGATCGGCCGCCGATGGGCGTGGAGCGTTGGGTAACACGTTCGGTGGGTCGATCAAGGAGCAGAAGGGTCTCCGGGCTGAGCCCGTGAGACTAGGCGTCGATCGGTGGCGCGCCACACCGGGCAGGCCCCTAGATCGGCCCGATCAGACCACTCCGCGAGACGCCAGATCGGCGAGCGCCACTGCGTCGAGCCCCAGCAATTCGCCGTAGACCTCGCCGTTGTGTGCGCCCACACCGGGGCCCGAGAACCTGATGGTACCTGGGGTGGCGCCGAGCTTCGGGGATGGCGACACGAGCGTGATGTCACCCATGATCGGATCGTCGACCGTGGTCAGGCTGTGGCGCGCTGCGATGTGCGGATCGGCCAGCAGTCCGGGCACGTCGTGCACCGGCGCGACGGGCACCCGACACGACTCGAAGCCGGCGATCGCCTCGCGACCTGGCGTGCGCGCCACCCATTCGGCCACGTACCCGTCGAGCTCGTCCGCGTGCTGCAGCCGATCGGCGGACCTCGCGAACTTGGCCCGGTCGGCAGGGGTGTCGTGGCCGATGAGTCCGAGGATGCGGGCCACCTGGCGATCCGTCGTGCCCGACACCACGATCCACTGCCCATCGCCGCAGCGGTAGATGTTGCGGGGCACGCCGGTGGTGATGCGGCTGCCCGATCGATGCGGCGGCGCCTCGCCCGAGGCCGGGTCGAACGCCACGATCGTCGACTGCAGGATCGTGAGCACCGGCTCGTACATCGAGACGTCGACGTGCTGGCCGCCGCCGCCGTTGACCCGGGCGTGCCACGCGGCGACCAGCGCGCCGATCACCCCGGAGTAGGCGACCAGGGTGTCGCCGAGCGGCACCGACGGCAGCATCGGCGGACCGTCGGCCGAGCCCGTCATGTGGGTGAGCCCACCGAAGGCCTCGGCCAGGGTGCCCGCACCCGGACGATCGGCGAGCGGACCGGTCTGGCCGTAGCAGCTCACGCTGACCATCACCAGGTTCGGGTTGCGGGCCTGCAGGTCCTCGTAGCGGCACCCCCACGCCGCGAGCATCTCCTCGGGAAAGTTCTCGACGAGCACGTGGCACTGCTCGACGAGCCGGTGGAACAACGCCCGACCCTCCTCGACATCGAGGTTGCAGGTGATGGCCCGCTTGTTGCGCGACGCCAGCGCCCACATGAGGGACCCGCCCTTTCGCTGGGCGCCGATGGAGCGGAGCGCCTCACCTTTCGGCGGCTCGACCTTGATCACGTCGGCGCCGAAGTCGGCGAGCATCGCGCTCACCTGGGGCGCCGCGAGGAAGGTGGACAGATCGATCACGCGGAGACCGGCGAGTGCGCCGGGGACAGTCGTCACGGGGTTGGCCATGAGCGCCATCATGCCCGCGGCGCGGACCGCTCGTCCCGTACGCTCAGCGCTCGCGTGTTCTCGTCCACTCCGCCTCCCCCAGGCTGGTACGCCGACCCTTGGCGCATCGCCGCGCTTCGTTGGTGGGACGGACGCGACTGGACCGGGTGGGCCTGGGCCGAACCGGAACGGGCGCCGACCGATCCGCCGTCGCCGACGTGTTCGCCGTGGGCCGCGGTCCTCGTGGGCCTCGGCACCGTGGTGACGATCTTCGTGGCACGCGCCATCGGCTCGGTGTTCGACTACCGCCAGGCCTGGCTGGCCACGTTCGTGTTCTACGCGGTGCTCTTCGGCGGCATGGCCGGATCGTGCATCGTCGCGTCGCGAGCGCTCGGCACCGGCTCGCTCGTGCGCGACTTCGGGTGGCGCCTCCGCACCATCGACATCGCGTGGAGCCTCGTGGTGCTGATCGCGAGCATCATCGCCCGCGTCGCGTTCGCATTGGCCGTGGGCACCGACTCGAGCACCTCCGACGACCTCCGCGACGGACTGCTCGACCACCACGACGTGCTCGCCGTGTTCCTCGTAGCCGCGCTCATCGGCGCGCCGCTGTTCGAGGAGCTGGTCTTTCGCGGGGCCATACAGCGTGGGCTCACCAAGCTCACCGGCAAGTACGTGGCCATCGTCGCGCAGGGGCTGCTGTTCGGCTTCTACCACGTGGTCGGCGCGTTCGATCTGGTCAGCGTGTTCTACGTCGGCTCGTTGTCGATCATCGGCGTGGTGTTCGGGGTCGCGGCCGACCGGACCGGCCGACTCGGCCCCACGATGCTCGCCCACTTCTTGTCGAACGCGCTGGCCATGACCGTGCTGCTCGGCATGAGCACCTGAGCGCGCGGGAAGTCGCAGGCGAGCGCGATCAGTCGAGGGTGAACGTCTCGTCGGCGTGCACCCGCACCGTTGCTCCGGCCGGGTCGTCGGCCACGAGGTGCGCGGCGAGTCCGCGATCGTCGGATGCCACCAGCGCACGCCGGTCGCCACCCAGGTCGACCACCGCGATGGCCCGCCGGGGACCGTCGTCATCGGCGTTGACCGTGTAGGTGAGCACGGTGCCCGACGCGTCGACCGCGTCGACGGTGGGCACCTCGCCGACCTCGGGCGCGACGAGCGCGCTCACATCGTCGTATCGGTACCCCGCGGCCGGCGGCTCGGTCGACCAGATGCTGACGCCCTGCTTGGTGATCATGCCGCTGATGGCCGTGACGAGGCCGCGGCTCGCGGGGTCGGCGCGCAGCACCCGCATCATGGTGGCGGTGCTCTGCACGACGTAGTTGCCGAATGGCCCGCCACCGAACGCCATGCCACCCGTGACCGTCAGCGGGCGATCGGTTCCGAGCCCGAGCTCGAGCGCCTGCGTGCGCGCCGCGATCGGGAAGCAGCTGTACAGATCGACGTGCTCGATGTCGGCCGCGCCCACGCCGGCCAGCGCGAACGCTCGCTGGCCCGCAATGGCGAAACCCGGGCTGCGATGCATCACCGCGCGCCGGCTCACCGGAACCATGTGGTTCGAATCGACGATGACGTGCGGGAACACCCATCGGTCGCGCGACACGCCGAGCGCTTCGGCCTGCGCCACCGAGCAGAGCACGAGTGCACTTGCCTGATCGACGTTCTGCTGGGACACGTGCCA
>JBKJKR010000312.1:0-6591 GCA_046597135.1 Acidimicrobiales bacterium
GGTCCTTCTGCACGGCAGCCACGATCGCCCCGTAGATGATGCCGATCACGCCGAGGGTGACGAGAGCGGGAGCGAAGTAGGCCGACGCCTCCGGGAACAGGTAGAGGCCGAATCGCACGAACCCGTAGGTGCCCAGCTTGAGCATGACGCCGGCGAGGATGACCGAGCCGGCGGTGGGCGCTTCGGTGTGCGCGTCGGGCAGCCAGGTGTGCAGCGGGAACAACGGAACCTTGACCGCGAAGGCGATCGCGAAGGACAAGAAGATCCAGCGCGAGGTGATCAACGCGATCGACTGGCTCTCGGCGATCTCGACGAGGTTGAAGGTGACGTCGCCGCCGGTGGCCCGGGCGTGCAGCGTGACCAGCGAGACGATGCCGACGAGCATGAACGCCGAGCCGAACATCGTGTAGAGGAAGAACTTCGTCGCCGCGTACGCCCGGTTCGCATGGCCCCAGCCGGCGATGAGGAAGTACATCGGCACGAGCACGATCTCGAAGAAGATGAAGAACATGAACAGGTCGAGGGCGAAGAACACGCCCATGCAGCCTGCTTCGAGCACCAGCAGCCACGCGTAGTACGGCTTCGGCTCGTGCTCGGGTTCGATGCCCGCGATGGCCAACGGGAAGAGCAACCCGGTGAGCACGATCATGAACAACGAGATGCCGTCGACCCCGCCGAACCACGAGATGCCGAAGCTGGCGATCCAACTCTGCTGGGTGACGAACTGGAACTCGGCGGAGTCGGCGTGGAAGGCGTAGAGCATCCACACCGAGATGGCGCCGGTGATGCCACTCGAGAGCAGCGCGACGGTCTTGGCCGTGTTGCGGCGGGGCGACGTGAGGGTCACGGCGAGGGCGCCGGCGAGCGGCACCAGCACGAGCGCGGCGAGCACCGGGAACGACGTGGACGCGGTCTCGCTGGCGAGAAGGAACGAGGTCACGATCAGCCTGCCTTCGCCATGAGGAGGAAGTAGGCCATGAGCAGCACCGCACCCATCGCGATGCTCACCGCGTAGGTGCGCACCAGACCGTTCTGCAACCGGCGCAGGACGCCGCTGGACTCGCGCACGGCGGTGGCCACACCGTTGACCGCACCGTCGACGCCGACCCGATCGGCGATCGCCGCACCTTCGAAGATCTGACGGCCCGGACCGCCCATGAACGCCGCGACCGACGAGTCGTACTTCCAACCCTCGGCCAGGATCGGCAGTTCGATCTTGGTCGGGTCACCCTTGCCCCGCAGGTACACCGCGGCGGCGATGGCGATGCCCACGAAGCCGGCGAGCACGGCGATGACCGCCAACACGAACAACTTGCCCCCGCTGAAGCTCACCTCGTGCGGATGGGCGATCACCGGCTCGAGCCACTTGTCGAGGAACTTGACGTCGTCGCTGAAGGGGAGGTTGAGGACGCCGCCGACGACGGCCGCGACCGAGAGCACGGCGAGCGGTACCCACATCTGCCAGCCGGACTCGTGCGGGTGGAACTCGCGGCGATGGGCGAGATCGTGGCCGAGGTCGTCGCTGATCTCGTTCACGTCGGGCGCGGCGGTGAGGCCGAGCGTGACGGTGGGCAGCTGCGCGACCTTCATGGCCAGTGCCGTGGCCGACTTCTGCGCATCGGACGCATCGACCGCGGTGGCGGCCGACAGGCGCTCGGCCTCGGCCACGGCCTGTTCGGCCACCGCACGATCGTCGCCGACTGCGTCGTCGAGCGCGGTGCGGGCTGTGGCCAGCGCGTTGGTGGCCTTGGTGGCGGCGTTCTTGGCGTCCTCGGCCACGCTGCGGGCCGCAACGACCTTGGTCTGCCACGCGGCGGCGATCTCGTCGGGCCGGGCGTCGGCGTAGCGGTACCGACCGAAGAAGGTGAGGAACACCTGGCGGCTCATGTAGAAGGCGGTGAGCAGTGCGGTGACGAGACCGACGGCCCACAACGCAGGGCTCTTGTCCATGGCCGCGGCCAGGATCTCGTCCTTCGAGAAGAAGCCCGAGAACGGTGGGACGCCGGCGATGGCCAACCAGCCGACGATGAACGTGACCGCGGTGATCGGCATGAACTTGCGCAGGTTGCCGTAGTGGCGCATGTCCTGGTCGTCGTGCATGCCATGGATGACCGAGCCGGACCCGAGGAACAGCAGCGCCTTGAAGAACGCGTGCGTGATCATGTGGAAGATCGCCGCGACATAGGCGCCCGAGCCGACGGCCAGGAACATGTAGCCGAGCTGGCTGACCGTGGAGTACGCCAGCACCTTCTTGATGTCGTTCTGGGCGACCGCGATGGTGGCCGCGAACAGCGCCGTGCCCACGCCGACCCACGCGATGAGCGTGAACACCCACGGCGACGCCTCGTCGAGGATGGGGTTGGCGCGGGTCATGAGGTACACGCCCGAGGTGACCATGGTGGCCGCGTGGATGAGCGCCGACACCGGCGTGGGGCCGGCCATGGCGTCGGGCAGCCAGAGGTAGAGCGGGAACTGCGCCGACTTGCCGACCGCACCGACGAACAACAGCAGTGCGATCGCGGTGGCCGTGGTGGTGGCGATCCCGTTGTCGTGGATGCCGTCGAACAGGTCGGTGTACTTGATGGTGCCGAACGCGCCGAACGACAAGAACATCGCGACCATGAAGCCCCAGTCACCGATGCGGTTGGTGACGAAGGCCTTCTTTCCGGCGCTGGCGTTGGAATCGCTGGTGTGCCAGAAGGAGATGAGGAAGTAGCTGCACGCACCGACGCCCTCCCACCCGAGGAAGGTGAGGAGCATGTTGTCGCCGAGCACCAGCATCAACATCGAGAAGGCGAAGAGGTTGAGGTAGAGGAAGAACTTGGAGAACTTCTCGTCGCCGTGCATGTACCCGATGGAGTACAGGTGGATGAGGGTGCCGACGCCGGTGACGAAGAGGCACATCGTGATGGAGAGCGGATCGACGAGGAACCCGACGTCGACCGAGAAGCGGCCGGCGGGCACCCAGGTGAACAGCACCTGCGAGAACTGACGCTCCTCGGCGTGCTCGGCGAGGAGGCCGAAGAACACCACCACCGAGGCGACGAACGAGCCCGCCATGAGGCCCGTGGCGAGCCAACCCGCGCGTGGTTCACCGAGCTTGCGCCCGCCGACGACGAGCAGCAAGAACCCGAGCAGCGGGAATGCGGGAATCAACCAGACGAGATCGAGCACTGCCCTTACCCCTTCAGCACCGAGATGTCGTCGGCGTTGGCGCCGGGGCGGCGACGGATGATGGTGACGATGATCGCCAGGCCCACGACGACCTCGGCCGCAGCCACCACCAGCACGAAGAAGACCGCAAGTTGTCCACCGATGTCGCTGAGCTCGCGGCCGAGGGCCACGAACGTGATGTTGACCGCGTTCAACATGAGCTCGACGCACATGAACATGACGAGCGGGTTGCGGCGCACCAGCAGCCCGAGCGCGCCGAGCGAGAAGAGGATGGCCGACAGCATGAGGTACCAGTCGGTGGTGGGTGCGTCGACCGCGAGCATCATCGCGTCACCTCCACGGCACCGTCCTCGGCGAAGGACTCGAGTGGGCCCGACGGGCGCCGGGCCAGCAGAACGGCACCCACCACGGCGATGGTGAGCAGCACCGCGGTGATCTCGAAGGCGAACACGTAGTCGGTGAACAGATGGCTGCCGAGCACCTTGACGTCGCTGGCCGCTTCGGGTGAGGCGCCGAACTCGTCCACCCGCAGAACGGCGTCGAGTGGGCCGGTGAGCGACGTGGCGCCGGTGAGCTTGTCGCCCACCGACAGCACCACCGACATGAGCGCGGCCAACGTGGCCGCCGCGATGACGAGCGCTATGGGCCGCTGGCCGGCGATGGGTTCGATGTCGAGGTTCTCGGCCTGATCGACGCCGAGCAGCATGATCACGAAGAGGAACAGGATGACGATGGCACCCGCGTAGACGATGACCTGCACCGCGGCGAGGAAGTGCGCGTCGAGGTCGATGAAGGTGATGGCCACCCCGAACAACGTCTGCACGAGGAACAGCGCGGAGTGCACCGGGTTGCGCGACAGGATCACCCCGAGCGCGCCGCCCAGGATGAGCACCGCCGCAACGGCGAACACGATGGTCTCGGCCATCAGTGATGTCCTCCGTGATCGTCGTGATCGTCGTGCCCATGTCCGTGATCGCCGTGACCGTGATCGCCGTGACCGTGATCATCGTGGACGTGCGCCGACGGCGGGGGCCACACGCCCTCGGTGGTCTGACCGGCCTCGGGGGCGCGCACGCCGTAGCCGAGCTCGCCGGACCACGCGACCTTGCCGACGTAGTCGGCGTCGCCCGACGGCGAGGTGGCGCGCATCCACGCGGAGGTCATGACGTCCTCACCGGGGCGCCAGTCCTCCCACGGCAGGTGCTTCGGGAGGCCGTCGTCGCCGACGAGCAGCTCGGCCTTGGTGTAGATCGCATCCTGGCGGTTGGTGAAGCTGAACTCGAAGAGCTTCGACTCGGTGATGGCCTCGGTGGGGCACGCCTCGACGCAGAGGTCGCAGTGGATGCACCGCAGGTAGTTGATCTCGTAGATGTAGCCGAAGCGCTCGCCCGGGGACGTGGGGTTCTCGGGGTCGTTGTCGGCGCCGCGCACGTAGATGCACTTGGCCGGACAAACACCGGCGCAAAGCTCGCAGCCGATGCACTTCTCCATGCCGTCCTCGTAGCGGTTGAGGACGTGGCGACCGTGCACGCGGTCGGCCTTGGGGCGCTTCTCGTCGTTCTTGCGCCCGTGACCCCCGCCGTACTCGGTGGTGACGATGGCCCCCGTGGGGGTCTTGTGGAAGAGCTTGCGGAACGTGACCGCGAAACCGCCGAGGTATCCCATCAGACCACCACCTCCTCACGTTCTCGGGCCGCACGAGCGGAGCGGTTCGCGCCGAGCAGCAGGGCGGTGCCGGCCAACAGTACGCCGATGGCGATCGGCACCACCGCGATGCGGTTCCAACCGTTGTCGGCTGCCACTTCCATGGCGCCGAGCATGACGAACCAGAACAACGCGAGCGGGATGAGCACCTTCCACCCGAGGTCCATGAGCTGGTCGTAGCGCAGCCGGGGCAGCGTGCCGCGGAACCACACGAACGTGAACAGGAAGCAGAACAGCTTGGCCATGAACCAGAAGGTGGGCAGGATCACCTTGAGCCACGACGGGCCGAACAAGAACCCGCTCGGGCCGCCGAAGAACAGCGTGACCATGATGGCCGACATCGTGATGACGTTCATGAACTCGGCCAGGAAGAACATCGCGAAGCGGATGGAGCTGTACTCGGTGTGGAACCCACCGACCAGCTCCTGTTCGGCTTCGACGAGGTCGAACGGCGGCCGGTTGAGCTCGGCGGTGCCGGCGATGAGGAAGATGATGAACGGGACGAGGCCGGTGGCGAGGACGTTCCAGTCGCGGATGCTCCAGCTGCCCGAGCTCCACTGACCGGCGACGATGTCGTGCGTTGACAGCGACCCCGCCTTGAGGAACACCGCGGCCACGGCGAGGCCGAGTGCCGCTTCGTAGCTCACCATCTGGGCCGAGGCCCGCACGGCGCCGAGCAACGGGTACTTCGAACCAGAGGCCCAGCCCGCGAGCATGACGCCGTACACCGCGATGCTCGACATGGCGAGGAAGAACAGCAGCCCGATCGGCGGGTCGGCCACCTGCAACGAGGTGAAGTGACCGGCGATCTCGACGTTGCCTGCCTTGTCACGGAAGTTGCCGCCGAGCGGGATGATCGTGAAGGTCAAGAACGCCGGCACCAACGCCAGGTACGGCGCGAGCTTGAACACCTTGCGATCGGCGTTCGCGGGGACCAGGTCCTCTTTGAAGAACAGCTTGACGCCATCGGCCAGGGTCTGCAGGAGACCTTTGGGACCGGCGACAGTGGGGCCCATGCGGTTCTGCATCATGGCGATCTGCTTGCGCTCGAACCAGATCATGAACATGACCGCGACCATCAACAGCGCGAAGACGATCAGCACCTTGGCGACGACGATGATCAGCGTGGTGCCCCACGCCGAGAAGTCGTCGTACAGCGGATCGAGACCGAAGATCATGCGCGCTCCACCCGGACATAGATCGCCGCGGCGCGTGCGTCGAGGAGCACGCCGACCTCCGCGTCAGGCTGGTTGAACAACATCGCCGCGCTGCCCCGGGGCACCCCGGCATCAGGCTGCACGATCGTGTGCAGCGAGGCCTTGGTGGTGGACACCGTGACGCGCGCACCGGCCGGCACGCCCAGCTGGTCGAAGTCGGCGGGGTGCAACAGCACTGCGGTACCGGGTGCCAGGTGGGCGCTCGACGGGCTGTGCTGCAACACGGTGCCGAGGTCGTACATGGAACGCGTGGCCACCAGGCGGTAGGAGTAGGCGTCGACCTTGGGCGGAGCCACGCGCTCGCGAGGGGCAACGGTGACCGAGCCCCCGGTGACGAGCACGCCGTCACGTTCGGCGAAGGCGTCGGTGGCCAGCGACTCGTGGATGGGCGACAGCGAGGCCAGCTCGGCCCGGATCTGTTCGACCGATTCGAGCCCGAGGTCGCCGCCGAGCCGCATGGCGAGCTCGGCCGCGATCATCCAGTCGGCCCGCGCGG
>JBKJKR010000344.1:0-5823 GCA_046597135.1 Acidimicrobiales bacterium
AGCGCGGCACCATGAACCGGGGCATGCGTTCGGCCAGGAACGTGATGAGCTGGGCCGGGTCGAAGGTGGTTCGGTCGCGCACGATGACCGCGACGAAGACCTCGTCCTCGCCGAGCGCGGCCGGCACGCCGATGGCCGCGACCTCGATCACCGCGGGATGTTCGACGACGGCGTTCTCGACCTCGAACGACGAGATGTTCTCGCCGCGACGTCGAATGGTGTCGCGCATGCGATCGAGGAACGCGAAGTTGCCGTCGGCGTCCATCGCGAACGCGTCGCCGGTGTGGAACCAGCCGTTGCGCCACGCGGCGGCGGTCTGTGCCGGCATCTTGTAGTAGCCCGCGTTCATCGCCCACGGCGCGCGTGTGCGAACCAGCATCTCGCCGACCGCGCCTTGCGCGACCGGTTCGTCGAACTCGTCGGCGAGGCGGATCTCGGGCCACGGGTAGTCGGTGCGAAGCCGGCCACAGGTCGCGGGTGGACCGTGGTCCCATCCGGACGCGAGCGGGCAGCCGATCTCGGTCTGGCCGTAGGTGGTGGTGACCCGCACGCCGAACCGAGTCTTGAACTGTTCCATCTCGGGGATCATGGGGCCGAGCACCACGCTGCGCAGCGGGTTGTCCGCGTCGTCGGGCGCTTCGGGCGCCGACCACAAGAGCGCAGTCATGGGGCCCACGAGCGCGGCCGCCTCGCACTGGTAGGTACGCACGTCGTTCCAGAACGACGACGCGCTGAACTTGTCGCGCATCACGAACCGGGCGCCGCGCGACATCGCATAGTTGAACGCGCCGCGGCCCGAGTTGTGGAACAACGGCATCGCGCAATAGAGCCCGAGCCCTTCGGCGAGCATGTCGTCGGGGACCCAGGACCAGTTCTGGTACACCACCGCCCAGGGCGTGATGACCGCCTTCGACGCGCCCGTCGTGCCTGACGTGAACATCAGCGCCGCGGTGTCGCGATCGAGCGGGCCGGCGAACGACTCGCTGCTCGCCGTTGCGCGCTCGAGCAGTTCGACGAGACCCACCACGCGCACACCCGAGCCGGCCACGTCATGCGCCGGCGCATCGTCGTCGATCACCACCACGGTGTGCAGCAGCGGGAGCTCGGGCGCCAATGCAAGCACGCGCTCGACGAACTGCGATTCGGTCACGAGCAGCGTGACATCCGCGAGCTCGAGCGCGTAGTGCAGCATGCGCCCGAGGTACGCGGTGTTGAGCGGAACCTCGACGGCGCGGAGCCAACCGAGCGCCACCATGGTGCGGTGCGCCTCGAACCGGTTGGTGAGCATGGTCGCCACATGGGCGTGCGCGCCGACCCCGAGTGTGGCGAACGCGGCGGCCCACGTGCGTGCATCGCGATGCAGCTCAGCGTAGGACAGCGACGAGCCGTCGACGTGCTGGATCGCCACCACATCGGGCGTGGCCGCGGCGTAGTGCGCGATCGCATGCGGTGCGAGACAACGCTGGTCGAGCACGGATCCTCCAGGAACGAACTAGGTCGCGCGTCTCAACCCGGTGCGGGCGCGAAGACTCCTACTATTCCACGGCAGGAGTCGATGGGAATCGCTGCACACACCAAGGGGAGCACATGGACGCCACGATCCAACTACTTGCCGACGATCTCGCGATCCGCAACCTGATCGCCCGCATCGCGCACCTGTCCGATCACAGTGAGGACCTCGACGTCTACCTCGAGTGCTTCACCGAGGACGCCGCGTGGAACTTCCCGATCGGCGCCCGCAAGGGCCACGCCGACATCTTGGCCGGGGCACTGGAACGACGAGCAGCCGGCACCACCGGCCCGGGCTCCAACGCCCGCCACATCCTCAGCACCATGGACGTGCGCGTCGACGGCAGTGACACCGCGACCTCCGACGCCTACTTCGTGTTCCTCGTCGAGACCGACGTCGCGCCACGCATCTTCAACTGCGGGCACTACCACGACACCTGGGTGCGCACTCCCACAGGGTGGCGCGTCAAGGTGCGCGACATCGTGCTCGGGTAGCGGCCCCATCCGCGTCACCCGGCGGCGGCTGCCGAACGTCCGTAGGGGAGAAGCACCCCGAGGAGGACGAGCGTGGCGATGCGGATGGAACCACTGGCGATGCCTGCACTCGACGAGGGCACGGGTGCGGATGCGCGATTTCTCGCCCGGTGGATGGCGCTCGGGCTGGCGGCGGGCGCGGTCGGTGGCGCGCTCGGCGGGGGCGTCGGGGGCCGACTCGCCATGTTCGTGCTGCGACTCACGTCGCCCGATGGTGTGCGTGGTGTCATCAGTGACGACGGGTTCGAGATAGGGCGGGTGAGCGCCAGCACGCTCACGTTCGTGTTGTTGACCACGTTGATGGGCAGCGGCGTGGGGCTGATCTACGTCGCGGTGCGAGGCTTCCTTCCTGCCAGGCTGCGCGTGCCGGTCTGGTCGACGACCGGCGCGATCGTGGGGGGTGCGCTGCTCGTGCACCAGGACGGCGTCGATTTCCGTCTGCTCGAGCCGACCTGGCTCGCGTGCCTGTTGTTCGTGTTGGTGCCGGCGCTCGGTGCCGGGCTCATCGCCGCGTTCGTCGAGCGGTGGTCGCGGTGGTGGTGCGTGCGCCGGCGCCCGACGCGTGCTTTGGGCGCCGTCGGGTTGCTCGGGCTGATCTCACCGCTCACCCTGGCGGCCGTCGCCGCGTTCGCCGCGGTCATGGTTGCCGGTCGCATCGGCCCCATCCGCAATGGGACGCACGCCTGGTGGGGCCGGGCGCTCTGCTGGGCGGGCATGCTCGCGGTCGTCGCGCTCGGCGCTCGCGACCTGAGCACAGATCTCCGGGTGCTCTTGTGACCGGTGCGGTCGCCGCCGATCTCCTCTCGTAGCATTCAGCCCACAACGCCGACCGAGGGGGCTGGGTGCTCGACGTCATCATCGTGGGTGGAAGCGTCATCGACGGTCTCGGATCCGTCGCTCGGGTGGCCGACGTGGGTGTGCGCGACCGCCGTGTCGTGGTCATCGCCGAACCGGGCACGATCACCGAGCAGGCCGCGATCCGCATCGATGCCCGCGGGCTGGTGGTGGCGCCCGGTTTCATCGACCCGCACACCCACTACGACGCGCAGCTCCTGTGGGACCCGGCCGCCACCCCGTCGTCGCTGCACGGTGTAACCACCGTCATCGGCGGCAACTGTGGGTTCACGCTCGCCCCGCTCGCGCCGGGCGATGCCGACTTCTTGCAGCGCATGATGGCGAGGGTCGAGGGCATGCCGCTCGAAGCGCTCGAGCATGGCCTGGACTGGAACTGGCAGACCTTCGGCGACTTCCTCGACCTGTTCGAAGGCAACGTCGGCGTGAACGCCGGTTTCATGGTGGGCCACTCGGCCATCCGGCGCCTCGTCATGGGTCGGGACGCGACGACACGCGACGCGACTTCGGCCGAGATCGACGCCATGGACCTGGCGTTGCGCGACTCGCTCGCGGCCGGCGGCCTCGGCTGGTCGACGTCGTTGTCCTATTCGCACAACGACGGCGACAACGAGCCTGTGCCATCGCGCCAGGCCAACCGCGACGAGCTGTTGCGCCTCGCCGCGGCGGTGCACGACTACGAGGGGACGTCGCTGGAGTTCATCACGAGCGGTTGCCTCGGTCAGTTCAGTGAGGACGAGATCGAGCTCATGATCGATCTGTCGACCACCGCCGATCGCCCGTTGAACTGGAACGTTCTCAGCATCAACCCCAACAGCGCGGCGGTGCACGAGCACCAGCTGTCGGCGGCGACACGGGCCGCGCAGCGCGGTGGTCGCATCGTGGCCCTGGCCATGCCCGAGAACGGGCCGTCGCGCCTGTGCTTCCACGACTACTTTGCCTTGTTCTCCTTGCCGTTATGGAAGGACATCTTCGGCCTCGAGGTCCCAGAGCGCACGTCGAAGTTCGCCGACCCGGCGGTGCGTCGCGAGCTCGACGCGATCGCCAACTTGCCCGACGCCGGTGCGTTGCGCGGTCTCGCTCGTTGGGCATCACTCGAGATCGGCACGACCTTCGACGCGGTGAACGACGGGTTGGGCGGTCGCACGGTGGGTGACGTCGCGGCGGAACGTGGCCAGTCGGCCTTCGACGCCATGTGCGACATCGCGGTGGCCGACGGCTTGCGCACCACGTTCTGGACACCATCGGTCACCAGCGCCCGCGAGGCCGCGGTTCGTGCCGAGGTGCTGCGCGACGAACGGGTGCTCGTCGGTGGGTCCGACGCAGGCGCGCACCTCGATCGCATGTGCGGCGCGCGGTACCCGACGACGTTCCTCGCCGGGCTCGTGCGCGAGCACGGGGTGATGGGGCTCGAGGACGCGGTGCGTCTCATGACCGACGTGCCCGCGACGTACTTCGGTCTGCGCGACCGGGGTCGCCTGGTCGAGGGTGCGTTCGCCGACATCGTGGTGTTCGACCCCGCGACCGTCGCGGCCGATCGCATCGTCAACGTGGCCGACCTGCCGGGCGGCGCCGAACGGCTCACGTCGGCCGCGATCGGCATCGAGCACGTGCTCGTCAACGGCACACCCATCGTGACCCACGGCGCGCTCACCGGCGAACGACCGGGCATCGTGCTCCGCGCCGGCCGCGACACCGGACCGATACACGCCTAGCCGAGTCAGGGGACCAGACATGACCGCAGATCCGAACGTCTCGCTGCCGTGGCAGACACCGGTCGGCGTCGACGACCTCGAGCCGTCGGTGTACCGGGTGCTCGACGACGGCACGCTTGACACCGATACGTGGCGCAAGACCGTCGTCGCGCCGCCCAACGGCGAGGCCGTGTTCTACGTGCGCCTCGGCCCGGGCGCGAGCTCGCCGCGCCACTGGCACCCGAGCGACACCGTGTACATCGTGCGTCGCGGTGAGCTCGTCATCCCCGGCGAAGGCACCTACCGCGAGGGCGAGGTGCGCTGGGTCCGGGGCGGTACCGCGTACGGGCCCGAGATGGGCGGCCCGGACGGCGTCGAGTTCTGGTTCGTCAGCATGGGACCGTTCGGCACCATCGACCCCGACGTCACCCCACCACCGGCACGTCCCGAGGAATGACATTTCCTCGGCTGTCGCGTGCGCGGCGGCGGTGCTGCGCGCGGTAATCCCGTGGGTCGGGGAACGGCAGTGCGCCGTCAGCGATCGCGAGCGCGTCGGCTACTGCGGCGCGCATCGCACCCGGCTCGGGGTTGGTGGTAACGCAAGCGCGGAGGCGCCGGAGAACGTGACGTGCTCGGGCCAAGTCGTTCGACACGTCGAGCGGCGCGGCCGCTGGGTACCGCTCGGTGATCGCCCAGCACGTCAGACAGGCGCGGTGTCCGCCAGGAACCCCCAGCCAGGGTTCGAACCCGACCGTGGTCACCCTTCCTCGTGTGCCGCACAGCGTGGGTCGCAGACCGTTCTCGTCTGGTGCACCGTCGGGTCGGAGGGCGTGGCGCGTCATGCCGTTCTTGCCGGTCTCGTAGGTGACACGACGCGCTCGGGTGAGCGGAGGACGTGGCAACGGCGCTCGAGGAAGGCCAAGCACATACGCGCCGCGTCGACGAGATTCGTAGGCGCGCTGGCGGCACGTGCGCCCGCAATAGTGGGGGAAGCGTCCGCGCCGATGTGCACGCGGGAACTCGCGGTCGCACCATTCGCAGACGAAGCGGTGTTCGTAAGGTCGCTCTCCATGCAGCTGCATCGGACGAACACTACGGAGGGGCAGTGACAGTGTCCCCGCTGCCGCCTGTCCCACACGAGCGCCGAGCCGGTACGGCCTCCCGACCCCCCGTTCATCTCGCGCATCCGACGCCCTATTGATTCTCCGGTGACGAATTGCCGGGGCCCGCGCGC
>JBKJKR010000103.1:0-3715 GCA_046597135.1 Acidimicrobiales bacterium
CCGATGACGTTGCCCTGCTGCACGATCACCACGTCGGAGTGCGCGGCGGCGACCTTCTTGGCCGGATCGAGGTGGCCGTAGCTCGTGGCGAAGATCAACTTGGCGCCCTTCGACACCATGTCCTCCATCACGCGCGTCGCGTTGTCGTCCTCGGGCACGTTCTCGGCCGTGAGGATCTTGAAGTCGGTACAGCTCGACTCGACGAACTTGGCGCCCTGGTAGGCGGCCTGGTTGTAGCCGAAGTCATCCTTCGGACCGACGAAGATGAAACCGATCGTGGTCCCACCGGTGCCGGGACCGGAGGCTCCTGCGGTGGCACACGCGCCGCCGGCCGCGCCGGTCGACGCCCCCGACGCTGCGGTCGTACCGCTCGACGAATCGTCGCCGCAGGCGCTGATGCCGAGCGCAAGGGCAACGAGGACGAGTAGTGCTCGTTTCGGACGGGTCATTGGGTTTCCTCCTGGATAACGGGTTACGTAACGGGGTTCTGGCAGCAGAGCACGTGTTGCACCGCGATGGGTGCGAGGTCAACCGGTCGGGGTGAGCTCGAACACGGCTTGCAAACCTTCGGGCGCTTCATCGACCCGGCGGCGGCCGAAGATCACGAGCACCACGAGCGTGAGGACGTACGGCATGGCGTCCAGCGCGAACTGGTTCACGGCGTAGCCACGGGCCTGGAGCGCAGGTGCCAAGGCAAGTGCGGCGCCGAACAACCACGCACCGCCCACTGCTTTGATCGGGTCCCAGGCGGCGAAGATCACGAGCGCCACGGCGATGAAGCCACGACCGTTGGACATGTTCTCGAACCAGGCGTTCGCATAGGCAGTGGAGAGCTGAGCGCCGCCGATGCCGGCGAGCATGCCGCCCACCACGACCGCACCGATGCGGATGAGCGCCGGGTCGTAGCCGTACGTGGCGAGCACCTCGGGCCGCTCGCCCGCCGTGCGCACCAGCAGACCGACGCGGGTCCTGGTGAGGGCGTACCACGTGAGCGGTGCCAGCACGTACGACAGATAGACCAACGGATCCTGCTGGAAGAACACCTCGCCGATCCAGGGGATGTCGGAGAGCAACGGCACGTGGTACGGCGTGAAGTTGTCGATGACCTTGCTGACGTACGCCACGCCGAACAACGCGGTGAGTCCGAGCCCGAGGAACATCACCACCAAGCCGGTGGCGAGCTGATTGGTACGGAACTTCACCACCATGAGCGCGTGGACCAGCGCGAGCGCGCCGCCGGCGCCTGCACCGGCCAGCACGCCCATCCACGGATTGCCGGTGACCGAGGTCGCGGCATAGGCGGCGAGACACCCGGCGATCAGCGACCCTTCGATGCCGAGGTTGATGACCCCCGCACGCTCCGAGATGGTCTCGCCGAGGGCGGCGAACAGGATCGAGGTGCCACCGCGCACGGCACCGGTCGACACTTCGAGCATCAGGTTGCTCATCGCTCAGCTCTCCTTGCGACGGGCGCCGGCGGCGCCGCTTGCCAGTACGGACAACAACACGAGCGCCATCAGCACGTTGACGGTGGCGGCCGGCAGGCCGGAGTCGAGCTGCAGGCTCGAGCCACCCACCGCGAGGAACGCCAACAGGATCGAAGCGACGACCACCTTCAACGGGTGGTGACGGCCCAGCCAGCTGGCCAGGAAGGCGGTGTAGCCGAAGCCCGACGTCATGCCGGTGCGGAGCTTGTACTCCGAGCCGGAGAAGTGGATCATGCCCGCCAGGCCGGCGAGCGCACCGCCGACGAGCATTGCGGACAACAGAAGGCGGCTCACCGGCAGACCGGCCCGCTTGGCCGCTTCGCCGTTGCCGCCGACCACCCGGAGCGTGAAACCCCAAGCCGTCTTGCGCAGCACCACGAACATCAGTCCGGCCGCAGCGAGCGCGATGAGGATGCCGATGTTCATCTTGGCGTCGCCGATCGAGAACCTCGAGAGCTCGGCATCCGAGGTGAGCGGCTTGCTCGTCGGCTGGCCCGTACCCGAGGGGTCCTTCCAGGGGTCATAGATCAGGTAGAGCATCACGTCGATCGCGATGTAGTTCAGCAACAGCGTGGTGATCGCCTCGGGGATCCGGAGGGCGACCCGCAGCATGGCGGCGATGCCCGACCAGAGCGCACCGCCGAACGCCGCGAACACCATCATCGCCACGATGGTCACGGCGCCATTGCCACCGTCGAAGACGCGTGCCGCCGCAGCCGCGCCGACGGCGCCGATGACGATCTGTCCTTCACCACCCACGTTCACGAGGCCGGCCCGGGCCGGGATGGCCACGGCGAGCGCAGCGAGCAGATAGGGCGCCGTACGCACGAGCACGTCACCGATCGACTGCGCGTCCAAGGTGGCGCTGACCATGTCGGCCAAGGCGGAGATGGGGTTCTTGCCCTTCATCATGACGACGAGGCCGAAGATCACCAGCGCGATCGCGTACGCGGCCGCGAAGCGACCGACGTCGCGCCCGATCTTCACCAGCCGGCCACTCGCGCCGGCGTGCTCGGTCGCCGGCACGCTCGGCGCCACCACTGTCGTCGTCATGCCGCAGCTCCCAACATCAGTCGGCCGATCTCATAACGATCGGCGTCTGCCGGACTCACGATCCCGACGATGTGACCGTCGTGCAGCACGGCGATCCGATCGGACAGGTCGAGAAGTTCATCGATGTCCTCGCTCACCACGAGCAGGCCCGCACCGTTCGCTCGCTGCTCGAGCAGCAGTTCCTGCGTGCGTCGCGTGGTGGCGATGTCGAGCCCACGGGCCGGGTAGGAGGCCACCACGAGCGAACGCGGCGCGCCGAGCGCATGCGTGAGCACGACACGTTGGATGTTGCCGCCCGAGAGCGTGGCAACGCGACGCTCGGAGGAAGCCATGCGGAGATCGGTGGCCGCCTCGACGGTCGCGGCGCGTTCTCGAGCACGGTCCCAATCGATGCCGAGGCCTTTGCGCACGTTGGCCAGGTCGCCGAGCGCGAGGTGTTCGAGCACGCTGAGCCCCGGCACCACCCATTCGACCACTGGGTCCTCGGGCACGCCCGCCGCGCCGGCGGCGATCGCGGTGCGGGCGTCGGCCCGCTTGAGCTGCCTGCCCGCGACGGTGATCGACCCGGACGCGATTGCGCGGAGGCCCAGGACGGCTTCGACCAGTTCCTTCTGCCCGTTGCCCGATACCCCGGCGACGCCGATGAGCTCGCCGCGGTGGATGGTGAGGTTGACGTCGCGCAGCGCGTGCTCGCCGCGGTCGCCGAGGATCGACACGTCCTTCATCACGAGCGCCGGCGTGGCCTTGGGGTCGTGGGGCACCCGCGCCTTGGCGAGTGCCGACACCGAACGCCCGACCATCGCCTCGACCAGTTGCTGATCGTCGAGCGTGTCGGGAGCGACACCTGATACGACGAGCTTGCCCCCGCGCAGCACGCTCACGCGATCGGCGAGCGCACGCGCCTCACGCAGCTTGTGCGTGATGATGATGATCGACAACCCTTGTTCGCGGAGCTTGCCGATCTGGGCGAACAGCGCGTCGACTTCTTGCGGTGCGAGCGCACTGGTGGGCTCGTCGAGCACGCCGATGACGCGGGCGCCCGACAGCAGCACCTTGAGGATCTCGACCCGCTGGCGCTCGCCGATGCCGAGGCTGCGCACCTGCGCCTTGGGGTTCACCTCGAGCCCGAACTCCGCCGCGGCGCTCTCGATGGACTCGATCAGCGCGTGGCCGCT
>JBKJKR010000405.1:0-8228 GCA_046597135.1 Acidimicrobiales bacterium
GCCGAGGATGAACCCGAGGCCGAGCAACATCACCGCCACCCAGTTCCGCTAGCGCGTCACCGACCGCTCGCGGGGCCTTCACGTCCTGGCGGGGCAAGTTACACGCGTGTCGTTTCCACACAGGGTTTTCCACAGTTGGGGATAACCCTGTTGTCAAGTTGTTGTGGACGCGCGTGTTGCCAGGACTCCATAGGGCGCAAAAAGGCCTCTGAAGGACTCAGACGTCGCCGACCACGAGCACATCCATGTCCTCCATGCAGTGACGTGGCGGGTCGGGCGTGGCGTCGTTCGCGGTGGTCATGCGCACCTCGGTGCCGCACAACGAGCATCGATAGGTGATCTTCACCTTGCGCAGCTCACCGGCCGGCGGCGGCTCGGGGATGGGCTGGGCGAGCGAGCGGAGCATGCCGAAACCGACGCGCACGATCAACAGACCGGCGGCGATGGCGATGGCGATGCTCACGACGTTCACAGCACCGACAGCCTACGGGCGCGCGGCGCACGCCGACCGCGCAGGTTCGCGCGACGCAGTCGGGCAGCACAATGACTACCGTCTCGCTATCCGACGGCACGGAGGCCCGCATGGTTGCGCCCACGATCGACCAACTCGCGTCGGAGGTCGAGGGGATCACGTTCGCCACGCTGTTCCTCGAAGCGGTCCGCGAGGTCGGACCGAAGGTGGCGTTGCGCACCGTCGGCGACGCGAGCGTGGCATACACCTACACCGAGTACGCAGACCGTGTCGCTCGCATCGCGGCCGGGCTGCAGGCGCGGGGGCTCAAGCGCGGCGAGCGGGTCGTGCTGATGTTTCGCAACATCCCCGAGTTCCACTTCATCGACACGGCCATCACGTTCTGCGGCGCGACACCGATCTCGATCTACAACTCGTCGTCGCCCGAGCAGATCGCGTATCTCGCGGGCCACAGCGAGGCGCGAATGGCCATCGTCGAGGACGAAGCCTTCGTGGCCGCGGTCCGCGGGGCGAGCGCGTCGTTGCCGCAGCTGCGATCCATCGGTGTGCTGCGCGGCGACGCCGACTTCAGCGTCGACGAGTTGCTCGCCCACGCACCCATCGACCTCGACGTCGCGGCGTCGAACGTGCACCCCACCGATCTCGCGACGGTCATCTACACGTCGGGCACCACGGGGCCGCCGAAGGGCGTGATGATCACGCAGCGAAACCTCGCCTACACGGTCGCGATGATGAAGCACGCCGGGCTCGAGGCCGACCCGGAGTTCCTCGGCTCGCGCATCGTCTCGTACCTCCCCATGGCCCACATCGCCGAGCGCCTCACCACCCACTACGGCGGCATCTCGGGCCGGTACGAGGTCACCTGCTTGTCCGAGATGGCCCAGCTCGCACCCACGCTGCGCGCGGTGCGGCCCAACGTGATGCTCGGCGTGCCGCGCGTGTGGGAGAAGCTCCAGGCCGGACTGCTCGCGGCGCTCAGCGCGGATCCGGCCACGCTCGAACAGTTCGAGAAGGGCATGGCCGCGGCGGCACCCATCGCGCTCGCCAAGGCGCTCGGTCAGGCCACCGATGCCGACCTCGCCACCCTCGCTTTCCTCGACGAGGTGGGCTTCGCGCCCTTGCGTGCGCTGCTCGGCCTCGACGACCTGCGCATCGCAGTGAGCAGCGCGGCCCCGATCGCCCCCGCGCTCGTCACGTGGTTCCGGGCCCTGGGGTTGCCGCTCAGCGAGCTCTACGGGCTGTCGGAGACGAGCGGTCCGATGACGTGGAACGGTGTGCACCCGAGGCCGGGCACCGTCGGCCATGCGATCGCGGGTTGCGAGGTCCGCCTCGACGTGGACGGCGAGATCCTGTGCCGCGGCGGCAACATCTTCGCCGGCTACCTCAAGGATCCCGCGAAGACCGCGGAGGTCATGGACGCCGACGGTTGGTTGCACACGGGCGACATCGGCCGGTTCGACGCCGACGGCTACCTCCAGGTGATCGATCGCAAGAAGGAGCTCATCATCACCGCGGGCGGCAAGAACATCAGCCCGGCCAACCTCGAGGCCGAGATGAAGATGATCCCGCTGGTGGCCCAGGCGTGCGCCATCGGTGACGGCAAGCCGTTCATGTCCGCGCTTTTGGTGCTCGACCCCGATCAGGCGCGTGCGTTCGCGGCGCGCGAAGGGCTCGCCGATGATTCGCTCGCGGCCATCGCCGCGAACGAAAAGGTCGCGGCCGCCATCGCCGTGGGCATGCACGAGGCCATGTCCGAGTTCAACCACGCCGAACAGATCAAACGATGGGTCGTCCTCGGCGTCGACTGGCTGCCCGACTCCGACGAGCTCACGCCCACGTCCAAGCTGAAGCGGCGCAACATCGCGACGAAGTACGCAGTCGAGATCGCGTCGATGTACGCCTGACCCTCGCGTTCGACGAGGTTTCGTCTCCGGCGGGCTGCGGACCTATGCTCCTGCGCCGAAAGGGAGGCACAACTCCATGAACGACGACTTGGTCAGCCTGACGATGCTCTTCATGCGGCTCGGCTTCGGGCTCATGATGATGGCGCACGGCTACAACCACTTCTTCCGGGGTGGTCGCATCGCGGGCACCGGGCGCTGGTTCGACTCGCTCGGCATGAAGCCGGGGCGCATCCACGCGATCGTCGCATCCGCGACCGAGCTCGGTGCGGGGGCCCTGTTCGCGTTGGGGCTCTTGACCCCGTTCGCAGCGGCCGGGTTCATCGGTCTCATGACCGTGGCCATCTGGACCGTGCACCGCAAGAACGGCTTCTTCATCATCAAGGAGGGCTGGGAGTACGTCTTCCTCATCGCCGTCGTGGCGTTGTTCGTCGCCACCTCCGGCCCGCTGAAGTACTCGCTCGATCACGCCCTCGACATCGACGACGACCTGTCGGGCACGTTCGGCTTCTGGGTGGCGTTGCTGCTCGGTCTGGGCGCGGCCCACGCGCTCCTGGCCGTGTTCTACCGCCCGGCGAAGAAGTAGCACCGACCCGGCCCCACGTGTGTCACTGGACACACGTGGGGCACCCTGGCGGCATTCGTGACCAGCGCCAACGGTACGATGGCGGGGTGCGTAGGACCTCCCCGCTCGCGCAAGCTGCGGTAAGCGGTTTCGTCGGCTCCCTCATCGTTGCGTCTACGGCTCCCGTGTGGCGATATGCCAATCCCACGTGGCGCCTCACGCTGCCGTTCGTCCCGCACCCGGGCGGCCCACTGTTCAGCGCCGTCACGTTCGTGGTGGGCGTGCTGCTCCTGGGCTATGGCTGGTTCCGCCTGAGCGGCCTCATTGCCGACACCGACATCGCCGAGCGGGCGCGCATCGCGCTCGCGACCAAGGTCATCGCGCTGTGGGCGTCGCCCATCGTGCTCGGTCCACCGCTCCTGTCGAACGACGTCTACAGCTACGCCGCCCAGGGCGAGATCGGCAGCCGCGGGCTCGACCCCACCGTGGTCGGCCCGTGGGCGCTCGGCGGCGGTCGGTTCTGGCGCGCCGCCGACGACGTCTGGCACTTCAACCCGTCGCCCTACGGGCCCGTGTGGAACAAGATGGCGGCCGGCCTGGTCGGCATCACCGGGCACGACCCAGCCCTCGCCGTGTGGGCCTTCCGCATGGTCATCGTGGCCTCGGTGGTGCTGGCCGGTTGGGCCGTGGTGCGCCTCGCCCGCCAGATCGGTACCGACCCCGCAGTGGCGCTCGTGCTCGCCATCGGGAACCCGGTCGTGCTGTTGCACTTCGTCGGCGGCATCCACAACGACGCCATGATGATGTCGCTGTTGCTCGTGGGCCTGTCGTTCATGCGCAGCCACCGTCGGGCGCTGGCGTTCCTGGTGTTGTCGGCCGCGCTCGCCATCAAGCTGCCGGCGGTGGTCGGGCTCGCGTTCCTCGGATGGACCTGGAGCGAAGCACACGCCTCGTTCCTGCGCCGCACCATGCGTGCCGGGTTCGCCACGGTCGCCGGGTTCGTCCTCGTCATGGCCATCTCGGTGCAGTTCAACATGAGCCAGGGCTGGGTGCTCGCGTTGAAGGGCACGGGCAAGGTCCGGTCCACGTTCGCGCCCTCCACCATGAGCGGCACGATCACCACGTCGCTCCTGCACTGGTGGCACTTCGCCGTCAGCGAGGACACCGTCATCAACGTGTTCCGCACCGGCGGTCTGCTCCTCGCCGCGGCGCTCGGCTGGTGGGTCATGTCGAAGACGCACCGGTTCGGGGTCGAGCTCGCCGTTGGCGTCACCCTGTTCCTCACCGTCATCCTCGGCCCGGTGCTGTGGCCCTGGTACATGCCGCCGGCGGTCGCGCTCATCGCGGTGCGCGGCGCACACCACATCCGCCCGGCGCTCAGCGTCTGGTGCGTCGCGCTCGCGATGTTCGTCTTTCCCACCAGCGTCGGTACGGGCGTGGGCGGCGGCGTGTCGCAGGCGTTGTTCGGGACGTTCTTGTTGCTCGCGCTCACCGCGTTGTCCATGGTGGCGCAATGGCTCATGGGTCAGCCGGTGCTGCCGGCCGGCCTGCACGCCCGCGTGCTCGCGTTCCGCGCCGCTCGCCGCCCGGTCGAACTCCCCCAACCCAGCCCGGCCGCCGTCAGCTGAGCCACGTCGACCCGACGTGCTAGACCCCACGGGCGATCTATGCCCGAGGGGGAGCCGTGAAGTTCTCGATTTCGCTACCGGTGTGGCGCGAGGCCGGCCACCGCGATCCGTTCCACGAGTCGTTCGCACTCGCGACCATCGCCGAGGAGTCGGGCTTCGACACGGCCACCATCGGCCACCACCACTTCCTGCCGGGCAACCAGAGCGATCCGCTCACGTTCATGACCGCGGTGGCCGCCCGCACCACCACCCTGCGGGTGGGTACCGGCATCTTCCAGTTGCCAATCCACAACCCGGTGCGGGTCGCGGAGCAGGTGGCCACGATGGATCAGATCTCGGGCGGTCGGGTGTCGCTCGGGGTGGGCAGCGGTTGGTGGAACCTCGAGTACGACGTGCACGGTTCGAACTTCCGCCAGCGCGGTGCGCGCATGGAGGAGGCACTCACCATCCTGCGCCTCGTGTGGCAGAACGAGCACACCTCGTTCGAAGGACGGTTCTGGTCGTTCCCCGAGCTCACGGTGCACCCGCGACCGGTGCAGCAGCCCAACCCGCCGCTGTGGGTGGCGGGCGTGGCCGACGTGGCGGTGGAGCGCGCCGCGCGTCTCGGTGACGCGTGGTTGTGCGGTCCCGTGCAATCCATCACGCGCGCGAACACGTGCCTCGACATCTATCGGGCCGCGTGCGCCGCGCACGCGAAGCCGGCCGACTGGATCCTGCGGCGCTACGCCTGGGTGGGCACTGACAAGCGTGCGATCGAGGACGACATCCTGCCCCGCTACGTGGGCGGTCTCATGGAGCACTGGCGCGAGTCGGCCGAGGACGACGAGGAGAAGGCGCTGTTCGCCCGCATCGACGCCGGCGAAGCGGTCACGCCGCAGGAGATCGCCGCCGATCGGTTGATGTGGGGCACGCCCGATCAGGTCATCGAGCAGATCCATCGCTATCAGCGCGAGACCGGCGCCGACCACATCCACATGGCGTTCGGCGCGGGGCTGCCGGGCGATACCGAGAAGTCCACGTTCGGCTCGTTCGACGACCTCAAGACCATGGTGGAGCTCTTCGGTCGCGAGGTGATCTCGGCCTTCGTGTAGTGGCCCTTGCTACTGCAGACCGCCGTAGGCGCCACCATCGACCGGCAGCGCGACACCGGTCATGAACTTGGCGTGCTCCGAGCACAGGAACGCGGTGATGCGACCGAAGTCGCCGGGGTCGCCGACGATGCGCGCCGGGATGCCCTCGGCCACGCTCTCGACGGAACCGCCGTAGAGCTGGCGGAGTCGATCGGTGGCGTGCAGGCCGGGCTGCACCGAGTTCACGGTGACGCCGTCCTTCGCGACCTCGAGGGCGAGCGTCTTCAAGAAGCCCGTCACGCCGGCTCGCGCCGTGTTCGACAAGATGAGGTGCGCGATCGGTTGCCGTACCGACACCGACGTGATGGCCACCACGCGGCCCCAGCGTTGTTCGCGCATCGCGGGCACCGCGGCCTGGCACATGGCCACCACCGACAACAGGTTCAGGCTGAGGGCGACCGGGTAGGCCTCGGCCGGGGTGGTGGCGAAGTTGCCGGCCGGCGGGCCACCCGCGTTGGTGACCAGGATGTCGACGCCGCCGAGTTGCTCGACGGCCGCCTCGACGAGCGCGGTCGCTCCGGCCGTGTCGCTGACGTCGCCGACGATGGGCCGACACCCCGGCATGGTGGCGGCGGCGTGCGCGAGCCGGGCGGGGTCGCGCCCCGAGATCGCCACCGCACACCCCGCAGCGTGCAACGCCTGCGCAGTGGCCAGGCCGAGGCCTGCCGAGGACGCCGCGACGAGTGCGCGACGTCCGGTGATGCCGAGATCGAGTCCGCTCATGGCGCGAACCTACCGGTACGTCGGCCAGCCGCTCGTCCGGCGACCTCGTCAGTAGTCTGCGTGGGTGTTCTTGGTGAGCAGGCGCAAGTTCGAGGCGCTCGTCGCCGAGGCACTCGACGAGATCCCGGAGGAGCTCGCGCGCTATCTCGAGAACGTGGCCGTCATCGTGGCCGACGAGAGTCCCGAAGGTCTGCTCGGTCTCTATGAGGGGACACCCCTCACCGAGCGCTACGACTACGGCGGGCTGCAGATGCCCGACCGCATCACGATCTTCCGCAAACCAATCTGCGAGATGTGCGTGAGCGAAGACGATCTCGTCGAAGAGATCTACGTGACGATCGTGCACGAGGTCGCGCACCACTTCGGCATCGAGGACGACACGCTCGAAGAGCGCGGCTGGGCCTGAGGGCCGGGCGGAGCGCACCTCATGGCCGGTCGTTCGAAGCAGCGTCAGCCCCCGCGGCTGCGCACCACGCGCAACGCCATGGCGACGCCTCGCCTCCACGAGCGAGCGGAGTGGGTCGACGCCGACGTGTCGGGCGACGTCGCCGAGTGCGTCGCGCGCTCGGTCACCATCGACGGGTGCGTGTTGCGCGGCGTGCGGTTCACCGGCAGCGAGCTGGCGAACCTGCGGTTGGTGAACTGCGTGCTCGAATCGTGCGAGCTCTCGGGGGTCATCGCCGAGGAGCTCGAAGTGTCACAGGTGGAGTTCCGCGACTGTCGCATGGACGGCTTCGTCGCCGGGCGTGGTCGTTTCGACGATGTGCTGTTCGAACGTTGTCGGCTACCCGAGACGTCGATGCGCTTCACCGCGTGGGATCGCAGCGAGCTCACCGAGTGCGACCTCACGCGCGCCGACTTCTCGGGCAGCACCTTCGTGCACACGTCGTTGCCGGGCAACGATCTCACCGAGGCGCTGTTCTGGAGCGCAACCATGTCCGGTGTGCGCCTGCACGGCTCCACGTTGCTCGGCGTGCGCGGTGGCGCGTCGTTGCGCGGCGTGCGCATCGACGACTCGCAGGTCGACGCAATCGGGCGCGCGGTGTTCGAGGATCTCGACATCCGCATCGCCGACGATGACGCGGGTGAGGCTCAGCGGTGATGGGGCCGGCGCATCACCGGGCGGCCGTAGCGGCCAGTCGTTCGAGTGCGCCACCCGTGAGCCGGTATCCGGTCCACTCGTCCATGGCCACTGCGCCGAGGTTGCGGTAGAAGCCGATCGACGGCTCGTTCCAGTCGAGCACCGACCATTCGAGGCGACCGCAGTCGCGTTCGACCGCAAGGTTCGCGAGGCGCGCGAGGAGCGCGGTGCCGATGCCATGACCGCGCAGATCGGGTTCGACGAACAGGTCCTCGAGGTAGACGCCGGGCTTGGCGAGGAAGGTGGAGTAGCTCGAGAAGAACAACGCGAAGCCTGCGGGTTCGTCATCCCAGAACGCAAGCAGCACCTCCGCCGCCGGCCGTTCGCCGAACAGCGTGGCGCGGAGCCCGTCCTCGGTGGCGACGCAGGCGTCGCTCAGGTTCTCGTATGCCGCGAGCCCCTGGATGAACCGCAGGATGAGCGAGGTGTCGGCTTCGGTGGCCGGATCGATGCGCAACATGGGCTCAGGCTCCCACGCCCGCCGGTCACACGCGAAGGTGGTGGCTGGTGCCGCCCGGACGGTGGTCGCACATGAGCCGGTGGTCGAAGCGCCACGTACCGTCCTCGCGCACGAAGGTGTCCTCGTAGCGGTTCTGGTACACGGGTTGCAGCGCGAAGTCGTCGGTGTGCTGGAACACGGTCACGTACGAGTGACACGTACCCGTGCC
>JBKJKR010000627.1:0-3558 GCA_046597135.1 Acidimicrobiales bacterium
CGCAACCACCAAGGCTGCACCGGCCAAGGCTGCACCGGCCAAGGCTGCACCGGCCAAGGCTGCACCGGCCAAGGCTGCACCGGCCAAGGCTGCACCGGCCAAGGCTCCGGCGCCCGTACAATCCGTTCCGGCTGCTGAGACGAAGTCCTCGCAGACCAAGCCGGCGGCCAAGCAAACGGCACCCAAGCACAGGGCCGCCGCGGCAGCGGTTGCGCCGTCGAGTGCCGTCAGTTCGGCCGAGACCACCCCCCACACGCCGACGCGTGCCGCGTCCACAACGGCGGCCCGCGCCGTCTCAAAGGATCAACCTGTGACGAAACCAGCTCCCGCGAAGGCATCTGCCGCCAAGGCCGAGCCGAAACCCGAGCCGACGAAGCCTGCATTCGACAAGAAGTTCCTCGAAGAGCAACGCGCCATGCTCCACGACGAGCGGGCGAAGTACCTGCATTCGGCGCAGATGCTCAAGGCCGAAGCCGACGCGCTGGTGTTCGAGCGCGAACCCGGCGATGTGCAGTTCGACGAAGAATCGGGCGAAGGCGACACGCTCGCCGTCGAACGCGATTTCGATCTGGCCCGCTCCGCGCAGGCCAATCAGCAGGTCGACGAGATCGACGCGGCGCTCGCCCGCATCAATGCCGGTACCTACGGCATCTGCCGCGTCTCGGGCCTGCCGATCCCCAAGGAACGTCTCCGGGCGATTCCCTGGGCCACCGAGCGGGTCGAGTACAAGGTGGGCGGCCTCGGCCGTCGCTGACGTGCTGGGCCCTACGGTTCGCCGGGCGCGACGCGCACTGACCCCGCTCGTCGCGGCCGGGGTCGTTCTGGCCGACCAGCTCACCAAGCAGTGGGCGGCCGATGATCTGGCCGATGGCCGGGTGATCGACATCCTCTGGACGCTGCGCCTGAACCTCGTGCTCAACTCGGGCTCGGCGTTCAGCATCGGACGCGGCCTCGGTCCGGTGCTCGGCGTGCTCGCGGTCGTCGTGGTGCTCGTGCTCGTCCGCATGGGCCGCATGTTCAACTCGCGTGCCACTTCGCTCGCGCTCGGTGCGGTGCTCGGTGGTGCCATCGGCAACCTCGCCGATCGTGCGTTCCGCGATGGCAGCGGCGGGTTCCTCGGCGGTTACGTCGTGGACTTCATCGACTTCCAGTGGTGGCCGGTGTTCAATGTGGCCGACATGGCCATCGTGTGCGGCGCGATCGGCCTCGCGTGGTTCTCCACCCGCGGCGACCTCGTCGAGTCGGACGAACCGTCGATCGATGGTGCGGCATCCGACGACGACGACACCTCGGTCGTGCCCGAGTCGAGTGGCCGCGACGCATGATCGAGACCATTCCTTCGGCCCTCGACGGCGAACGGGTCGACCGGGTCATCGCGCTCATGCTCGGTTGCAGCAGGGTCCAAGCGGTGGCGCTCCTCGACAGCGGCGCCGTGCGCATCGACGGCGAGGTCGCGCTCCAGCGCTCGCGGCGCATGCGCCTCGGGGAGCAGATCGAAACCCCCGACGTCGATCTCTCGCCACCGTCGCCGCTGGCCGATCCCACTGTCGAGTTCAGCGTCGTCTACGCCGACGAACACGTCATCGTCATCGACAAGCCCGCAGGCCTGGTCGTGCACGCCGGCGCCGCCAACCCCGACGGCACCCTCGTCAACGGGCTGCTCGCCCGCTTCCCCGAGCTGGCGTCGGTCGGCGAACCCCAACGACCCGGCATCGTGCACCGCCTCGACAAGGGCACGTCAGGTCTGCTGGTGATCGCCCGCACCCCGCTGGCCTACGACGATCTCGTCGGGCAGCTGGCGGCCCACGAGGCGCACCGCGGCTACCGCGCGCTGGCCTGGGGCGAGTTCGAGACGCCCAACGGCGTCGTCGACGCGCCGATCGGCCGCAGCGATCGCGACCCGACCAAGATGGCTGTCAGCCAGAACGGTCGCGAGGCGCGCACGCACTACCGCGTCGATCAGACGTTCACCGACCCCGTCGTGGTCTCGCTGCTGACGTGCGAGCTCGAGACCGGGCGAACGCACCAGATCCGGGTGCACCTCGCAGCCATCGGCCACCCGGTCGTGGGCGACAACCGATACCGGGGCACCCGCCCGGGTTTGCACGTCGACCGTCCGTGGTTGCACGCGGCCACCCTGCGCTTCGAGCATCCCGAGACGGGCGAAGAGCTCTCGTTCGCGTCGCCGCTTCCGGCCGACCTGCTGGCCGTGCTCGACACCTTGGCCTGAGCCGCAATAGCCGCAGCGTCAGGCGTCGGCCTCGGGCCATTCCCGGTCGCCGTGGGCCATGCCCGCGATGTCGGCGAGGGTGAACGAGTCGAGGTAGTTGCGCATGTGCGACCCGGCGCTGCCCCAGATGGCGAGCAGCACGCACTGGCCCTCGTGGTCGCAGCTGCCGTTGGTGTGGGGCTGGCCGAAGTCACCGGCCACGATGGGGCCGTCGACCGCGCTGATGATCTGGCTGAGCAGGATCTGCGCGGGCTCGCGGGCGAGCACGTAGCCGCCCCCGACACCCCGCTTCGAGCGGACGATCCCGGCGCCTTTGAGGGCGAGGAGGATCTGCTCCAGGTAGGGCTGGGGGAGCCCGGTCCGATCGGCGATCTCGCGCACGGACGTGGGTGTTCCGCCATCGCCGTGCAACGCCAGCGACAGCAACGCCCGGCTCGCGTAGTCGCCCCGTGTCGAAACCTTCACAGCGGTGCATCCTAGAGGTGGCGTACGCCTGAACGAGGCTTGGTGCTCTCCCGTGAAACGTGGTGGACTTGGGCGGCGCGCTACAGCGGCAGGCACCGACACCGGTGCCCGACGGGTTTCCCGTACGCTGCGTCAGGACCCCCCTCCTGGAGGACAACGCATGAGCGAAGAGCCGGTCTTACCGGATTACGCCGGGGCGTGTGTCTGCAACCTCGTTCCCGCTCTGCTCGAATCGTCGCCCGATCCGGTTGCGTGGCTCCCCGACTTCGTGCACGAGGCCAATCAGGTCGTGCTGCTGGTCATCGACGGCATGGGCTGGGAGCAACTCCAGGCGCGTCGGCACCTCGCGCCGGTCATGACCGCCATGTCGGGCCGGGCCATCACCACGGTCGCGCCCTCCACCACGGCCACCGCGCTCACCTCCATCGCGACGGGTCTCACGCCCGGCGAGCACGGCGTCGTCGGCTACCGCATCAACGTCGGCGGCGAGATCCTGAACGTGTTGCGGTGGAGCACACCCAACGGCGACGCCCGCCTCACCATCCCGCCCGGGAACTTCCAGAAGGCTGCGTCGTTCGCGTCCCAGCATCCCCCCATCGTCACGCGCGCCGAGTTCCACAACGGTGGGTTCAGCGGCGCACACCTCGAAGGCACCCGTTTCCACGGGTACCGGTGCCTGTCGACGTTCCTCGTCGAGATGCGCCGGCTGCTCCGGGCGAACGAACCGTTCATCTATGCGTACTACGACGGCCCCGACAAGGTGTCGCACGAGTACGGCCTGGGCGAGTACTACGACGCCGAGGTGGCGAGCATCGACCGTCTCGTGTCCGACATCATCGACGAGCTGCCGCCGGGCGCGGTTC
>JBKJKR010000628.1:0-3032 GCA_046597135.1 Acidimicrobiales bacterium
CCCGAGGATCAGCCCGAGACCGAGGAGCAGGTACAAGTTGTCGGTGGCACCCGGCAGCAGTTGCACATAGTTCAACAGGATCACGAGGATCCCGATGCCGAGCAGGGTGAACATGAGCACCGGCACCCACATGGGGCTCGGCATCTGGTCCTTGCGGGGGGCGGGGGGCGTGTACCGGGGTGACGCCGCCGGAGCGCTCGAGCCGCCGCCCTTGGGCGTGACCCGCCCGCCTTCGATCCTGCGCTTCTCGGGTTTCGCCATAGACCGCAGAGGATAGGTGCTCGGCGCGCCGCGCGGGAAACACCGGTGGGGCCATCACCCCGCGCAACTACGCTGCCCACCCGTGGCCCGTGTGCTCGTCATCGACAACTACGACTCGTTCGTCTACAACCTCGTGCAGTACATCGGTGAGCTCGGCGCAGAGCCCATCGTGCACCGCTGCGACGCGCTCACCCTCGCCGAGATCGACGCGCTCGACCCTGATGGCATCCTCATCAGCCCCGGCCCCGGTCGCCCGGACGACGCCGGCCTGTCGAACCAGGTCATCACCCACTTCGCCGGCAAGCGGCCGGTGTTCGGTGTGTGCCTGGGGTTGCAGTGCATCGGTCAGGTGTTCGGCGGCGACGTGGTCCGCGCCCCGCACGTGATGCACGGCAAGACGTCACTGATCAACCACGAGGGCGTCGGCGTGTTCACCGGGCTGCCGGATCCGTTCGAGGCCACGCGCTACCACTCGCTGATCGTCGAGCGCTCCTCGGTGCCCGCGTGCCTCGAGATCACCGCCACGTCCGACGACGGTCTGGTCATGGGCCTGCGTCACCGCGAGTACGACATCGAGGGCGTGCAGTTCCACCCCGAGTCCATCCTCACCGCCGGCGGGCACCACATCGTCTCGAACTTCTTGGCCAAGCTCGGCTGAACCGCCGGCCGCGACGCCGCCCGACCCGTTCGGCTACCGCGTGGTCGTGGTCGCGGGGCGGCTGGTGGTGGTGGTGGTGGTGGTCGCCCCCGGCGCAGCGGTTGTGGTGGTGGCCGCGACCGGTGCACGCCCGATGCTGACGATGACCGTGGAGCCCTTGGTGACCTGGGTGTTCGCGGGTACGTTCTGCGAGATCACCCTGGTGGCCCGGGGGTCACCGGCCGGCACGTCGACGAACCGCACGTCGAACTTGAGGCCGGCCGCCTCGATCGACTGGCGGGCCGCTTCGGTGCCGAGCCCGGTCCAGTCCTGGGTGAGCACCTTGGGCAGGCCGCTCGACACGAAGACGGTGACCTTGGATTTCGCCTTGGCGTTGGTGCCGGCCACCGGGTCGGTGCGGATGGCCCGGCCCTGTTCGACGGTGTCGCTCGCCTCGTCGACGGTCACGACTTCGAAGCCGAGGGTGCTCAGGTTGGTGGCGGCAGTCGCCGCGGTCCGGCCGGCCACATCGGGAATGGCGACCGGTGCCGGGGCCGAGTACGTGATGGTGACCTTGCTGCCCGCGGCCACGTTGGCGCCGGAGAGCACGCTCTGGCTGAGCACCTCGCCCTCGGGCCGGGTGCTCTTCGCATCGGGCGCGAGTTCGACGTTGAGCTGGTAGGAGTTGCGCAGCAAGGCCTCGGCGTCGGCGACCGGAATGCCGATCACGTTGGGCATGGCGCGCGAGGTGTTGCCCGACGACACGATGAGCGCGACCTGGGTGCCTTCGGTGACCTTGTTGCCACCCGACGGGGTCTGCGCGAAGACGTTCCCCTGCGCGACGTTGACGTTCTCCTTCAACTCGACGGTGAAGTTGAGCTTGAGCTCCCGCAGTTGGGTCTCGGCATCGGCTTGTGACTTGCCGATGAGGTTGGGCACGGCCACCGTGGTCACAACGGGGGTGTTGCCGCCGCCGCCGTCGTCGCCGCCGTCGGTGAGCAGCACCAGGAAGATCGCGGCCAGCACGATCAGCACCAGCACGATGAGCACGGCGAAGACACCGGTGCGGGCCCCGGAACCGACACGGCTCGGGGGCTCGTAGTAGCTGGTGGTGTCGGCGCGGGCCACCGCGGCCGTCGCCGCCATGGCGGTGGTGGCCGGCGCACCCGGCCGGTCGAGCACCGCGGGCAGGTTCGTGCCGGCGGCCACCGCGACCGGCGTGGCCGCTGCCAGCTTGTGCATTCCGTCGCGGTAGCGGCGCAGGTCGGCACGAAGGTCGTCGGCCGCCGGATAGCGGTGCGCGGGGTTCTTGGCCAACAGCTTCAGCGTGATGGCTTCGAGTGGCCCGTTCACCGGCACGCCACGGGCCCGCAGGCTGGGCGGTGGCTCCTGCACGTGCTGGTACGCGATGGCCACCGGGCTGTCGCCCCGGAACGGCGGCTCGCCCGCGAGCATCTCGTACAGGACCACGCCGAGCGAGTACAGATCGCTCCGCGGGTCGACCGGCTTGCCCTGGGCCTGCTCGGGCGAGAAGTAGGTGGCAGTGCCCATGACGAGCCCGGTCTTGGTGAGGTTCGCGTCGCCCGCGTTGGCCGCAGTGGCGATGCCGAAGTCGGCCACCTTGATCTGACCCGCCGGCGTGACGAGGACGTTGCCCGGCTTCACGTCGCGGTGTACGAGCCCGTTGCGATGCGCGAACGACAACGCCGCCGCGACGTCGGATGTGATCTCGGCCGCGCGGTCGGGCTCGATCGGGCCTTCGGCGCGGATGATCTCGGCGAGGCTGCGCCCTTCGATGTACTCCATGACGATGAAGTACGTGCCGCCTTCTTGACCCCAGTCGTAGACGCCCACGATGTTGGGGTGGTTCAGGTTGGCTGCGGCCTGCGCCTCGCGCCGGAACCGTTCGACGAACGCCGGGTCGGAGGCGAACTCGGGGAAGAGCACCTTGACCGCGACAGGGCGATCGAGCAGCTCGTCGCGCGCAAGGAACACGTCGGCCATGCCACCGCGCGCCAACTGCCGCTGCAGTGCGTAGCGACCGTTGAATACGGTGGGGCTCGCGTCAGACATTCGTCATCACTTGACCGTGGTTCGGGTCGGGATCGAGGCGGAGCCGACCCAGGAGTACCGG
>JBKJKR010000131.1:0-2957 GCA_046597135.1 Acidimicrobiales bacterium
GGCGCTCCGGCGCCGTGCTCATGGCGCGCGAGAATGCCGCGCACGTGTACCTCGTCGACGTGAACGAAGAGGGGGGCGCCGAGACCGCCGACCTCGTCCGCGAAGCGGGGGGCACCGCCACGTTCATCCAGGCCGACGTGTGCGACGACGACGCCATCGCCCGGATCGTTCGCACCATCGTCAACGAGCACGGCCGGCTCGATTGTGCGTGGAACAACGCCGGTGTCACCGACATCGGCCGCCCCTTCGCGGACCTCGATCGCGCCTCATGGGATCGCATGATCGCGATCAATCTCACGTCCGTGTTCGTGTGCATGAAGTACGAACTGCAGCAGATGCAGACGCAGGGCTTCGGCTCCATCGTCAACACGGCGTCGGCGTCGGGCCTCGTCGCGACCCCGGGCCTCGTGCACTACACGGCGGCCAAGCACGGCGTGCTGGGGCTCACCAAGCAGGGCGCGCTCGAGTACAACAACCAGGGCATCCGGGTGAACGCCGTGTGTCCCGGCATGGTCGACACCCCGTTGACCCAGGGCCTGTTCGACACCAACCCGCGGCTTGCGGCATCGATCCAGCGGCTCATGCCCGGCGGGCGGCTGGGCCAACCCGAGCAGGTCGCCGAAGCGGTCGCCTGGTTGTTCAGCGATCACGCGAGCTGGGTGTCAGGTCTGTCCATGGTGATCGATGGTGGCTACACGAATCGCTGACCTCGGCCACCCGCGTCGGCGCACCGAAGACCACACGCCGTTGCACCTGGTAGCTCGCGACGAACAGTCCTGCTTCGGTGCACGGCTTCCCGCACGCCGGCTCCGACGGTGCGGTCGGTCGGCCGGCGCCACCATCGCGGCCGAACCGAACTGGAACCCGCTCGCCCATCATCACGAAGCGACGCTGCTCGACCCCGATGGCTACGTCCTGGTGGTCCACGCCCCATTTGACCCCAACGTCCGAGCGCCGCGTGGATCAGACGAAAGCGGCGTAGGCGTCGAGCGTTCGCATCACCTCGTCGCGCCCGGCGGTCGGCAGCCGCAGGCCGACCTCGTCGATCCCGAGGGTCGCGTAGTAGTCGAGCTTCTCCGCGGTCGGGATCACGGCCATCGGCGCGATCCGCAACTCGCCGGGATCGCGACCAGCGTCCTCGGCCGCCTGTCGCAGCAGCGGCAACGTCGTGGCCAGACCACCGGCACCGATGGGCATCCACCCGTCGGCCCACTCGGCGATCGCCGCGAACAGCTTCGGCCCGGCCGCCCCGCCGACGAGCACCTTGGGGCCGCCCGGCTGCACCGGCTTCGGATACGCGAGGCTCGGTTCGAGCCGGTAGAAGGAACCGCTGAAGCTCGCGACGTCGTCGTTCCACAACGAACGCATGCACACGACCGCTTCGCGCACCTGTTCGCGTCGGGTCCCGTAGGCCACGCCGTGGGTCGCCATCTCCTCGCGGTTCCATCCGAACCCCACCCCGAGGCTGAAGCGGCCTCCGGAGACCACATCGAGCGTCGCCACCTGCTTGGCCGTCACCACCGGATCGTGCTGGGCCACCAGCAGCACGCTCGTACCGAGCAGGAGCCGAGTGGTCGACGCCGCGATTGCGCTCAACATCACGAGCGGGTCGAACGTGCGCCAGTACATCTCGGGCAGCTCGTCCTCACCGTTCGGCGCGGGGGTCAGCCGGCTCGTGGGGATGTGCGTGTGTTCGGGAAGGTAGAGCCCGGCGAACCCGCGGGCTTCGGCTTCGACCGCCACCTCGATGGGCGACATCGACCGATCGGTGGCGTGATAGTTCAGGCTCTTCTGCATCGCGCCGAACCGTAGCCCGCGCCGATCAGCCGCCGATGACCACGAGCTGGTGCGCGGCGCGCGACGCCGAGAGGTAGACCTCCGCGGGGGTCATGCCGCGTGCGTCGACGACGACCGCGTCGTACTCCACGCCCTTGTGGCTCCACACGTCGGACGATTCGATCACCGCGACGTGCGGCCACGTGGCGCGCAGTTCGGCCTCGGCGACCGCGACGTCGGTGGCCGAGGACACGTCGATGCCGGTGGGTCGCACACCGAGAAGCTCGACGGAATCGAGGTGGTGTCGCGCCGCGTGGGCGTTGAGCCAATCAGCGATCTCGGCCGACATCCGGTACGCCGTGGCCATCTGTTCGAGCGGGGCACCGAGCTGCGCGGCAACCTCGCGCAAACCGAGGCCCCCCGGCGCCGACCGTTGCGCGTCGTCGCCGACCAAGGTCAGTCCGTCCGACCGTCGTTGCACCGCGCGCAACTGGAACAGCGTCAGGTCTTGCGCCTCGTCGACGATCACGTGCGAGTAACGGGCGACCACACCTTCGAAGCGCGCCTTGACCTCGTCGCGCAGCGCGCCGTCGTCGTCCACCGAGCGCCACGCAGCGATGAGCTCCTCGTCGACACCGAGCGCCTCGAGGGTGGCTCTGCTGCGCACCTTCCGCCACGCCGTGGCCGCGCTGACCGCAGGGAACACATCCTTCACCTCGCGCTCGACCTCGGCCCGCGGCGCTTCGAGCAACGCGCCGACCCGGCCGACGAACACCTTGCGTCGCTCCCGCCACGGAATGGCGCGGGTGAAGAGCTGCTCGATGAGGGCGGCGACGTCGGCCTCGGGCATGCGCCGGCCGCGCAGGCGCACCTCGCGTGGGTGGAGCAGGCTGACCTCGAGTCGATCGAGGATGTCGAGCCATCGCGGGTCGCTACCGGGGACGGTGGCCGGCGCCCCGAAGTGTCGTTCGAAAGTGGTCTGCACGATGCGTGCCTCGCCCAGCGTGGGCAGCACCGTGGCCACGAACTTCAAGAACCGTTCGCTCGGTCCGAGCACGAGGATGCGATCACTCGTGACGCGGCGATCGTTGTAGACCAACCAGGCGGCGCGATGCAGCCCGACCACGGTCTTGCCGGTGCCCGGGCCGCCACGGAGCACGAGCCGCGCCGTGGGGTCGAGC
>JBKJKR010000384.1:0-4936 GCA_046597135.1 Acidimicrobiales bacterium
AGCAGCGGGAGTCCGTGCAGCCAGCGGAACTCGCCGCGGGCAAAAGCGGCCAGTCGGTCCGATTCGCAGTAGCGGCTCGGTCGTGCATAGCGGATGAGGTCGATCTCGGTGACGGGCGGAGCCGCCACGGTCCCGTCGACCGTGGCCTGGTAGCCGACGACGAGTCGGCCGGTGAGCAAGCCGTTCGCGCAGTGGAGTCGCACGCCGTGGTCGTCGTGAACCTCACGGAAGTCGACCCCCAGGCCGTCGACGTCGATGGTGAGCGTCTCGGACTCGAGCGATGCTCCGGCCGCCACCGCGATCGACAGCACGATGTCACAGGTGCCGACGATGTCGGCCTCGAGCCGGCAGGACACCGAGCGCTTCATGCCGCACTATCCCACGCGGACCGCGAATGCCCAGCGGTGGAAGTGTGAAGATCGCGGGACGCGGGCCGCGGGTCAGCGCAGCGTGCGTTGCACCGATTCGAGCTGGCGTGACGCACTGCGCAGGGTGCGCTCCACTTCGTGCAACTGGAAGGCGATGCCCTCTTGGTCGGTTCCCTGGTAGCGGTCGGCCACGTCGACGACGCGGACGATCAGGTCGTCGAGCATGCTCGACGCGGAGGACAAGACGGCGACGTCGCTCGTGGACATGCGAGAGGTCTATCTGGTCGACCACCCGAAATGCCACAAGCGAAGCCAGGAGGAGCCGGTACCGTGTCGCGGTCATGTTGCAGCGACTCGACCTCCGCGGACGCGACCTCGGTACCCGCACCGCGGATACCCGCGCGTTGCTTCCTCGTCCCGAGGTGGCAGGGGAGGGTCCCACCGCCGCCGTGCGCGACATCATCGCCGCCGTCCGCGCCCGCGGCGACGCAGCCCTCCGCGAGCTCACCGCCCGCTTCGACGGCTGCGATCTCGCGACGTCGCGGGTCTCGCCCCAGGCGATCGCCGCGGCGCTCGAGGCCTGCCCGCCGGCGTTGCGGGAGTCGCTCGAAGCGGCGGCCGACGGCATCCGGGCCTTCCACGAGGCGCAGAACACGCCGCCGCACACCTTCGCCCGCGACGGCCTGCTCATCGAAGGCCGGCACCAGCCCGTCGACCGTGCCGGCCTGTACGTGCCGGGTGGTCGGGCCGTGTACCCCTCCACCGTGCTCATGACCGCGATTCCCGCCCGGGTCGCGGGCGTCGCCGAGGTGGTGCTGTGCGTCCCCCCGGCGGCCGATGGCAACGTGCCCGCGATCACACTCGCGGCCGCCGCCGTGGCCGGGGTCGACGAGGTGTACGCGGTAGGTGGTGCGCAGGCCATCGCCGCCATGGCCTACGGCACCGAGACCATCCGACCGGTCGATGTCATCGCCGGGCCGGGCAACATCTACGTGGCCATCGCCAAACGCGAGGTGGCCGGCGTGGTCGGTGTGCCGTCGGCCTTCGCCGGGCCCAGCGAGATCGTGGTCGTGGCCGATGCAACCACACCGGCATCGCTGGCCGCGGTCGACGTGATCGTCCAAGCCGAGCACGGCCCGCACGGCCTCGCGTGGCTCGTCACCTGGAGCGAAGATGCGGCCGACGCCATCTCCGCCGAGATCGCCACGCAGGTCGCGCTCGCGCCGCGGCGAGCCGACATCGAAGCCACCCTCGCGGTGGGTGGGTGGTGCGCACTGGTCGACTCGCCCGAGGACGCGATGACCGTGGCCAACGCGATCGCGCCCGAGCACCTGCAGCTCATGAACGCCGACCCGCAGTCGTTGGTGCCGCTCGTGCGCCACGCCGGAGCGGTGTTCTGCGGCCCGCTCTCACCGGCGTCCATGGGTGACTACGTGGCCGGCCCCTCGCACGTACTGCCCACCGATGGCTCCGCGCGGTTCGCCGGTGCGCTCACCACGCGCGACTTCCAGAAGGACATCCACATCGTCACGCTCGATCGCACCGCTTTCGAACGCCTCGGTCCGCACGTCGAGGCGCTGGCATCCGCCGAGGGGCTCGATGCCCACGCTGACTCGATACGCCGCCGCACGTCGTGGTTGGCCGGAGGTGGCTCGTGAGCCCGCGCCCGCGCGTGCGCGACGACCTCGCCCTCATCGAGGGCTACCACTCGCCGCAGGTCTCGGTCGACGTCCGCCTCAACACCAACGAGTCACCGGTGCCCCCGCCGGCCGCGTTCAGCGAGCAGTTCACGGCCGCGGCGGCCGCCATCGACTGGCATCGGTATCCCGATCGGTCGGCCACGGCGTTGCGCGCCAAGCTCGCTTCGCACTACGGGGTGCGCGCCGATCAGGTCTTCGTCGCCAACGGGTCCAACGAGGTGCTGCAGTGCCTCCTGCTCGCATACGGCGGGCCGGGGCGCAGCGCCGCGGTCTTCGAGCCGACCTACGCGTTGCACAGCCACATCGCGCGGGTGGTCGGCACCGAGGTCATCGTCGGACAGCGCAACGAGCAGTTCGGTCTCGACCTCGACGTGGTGCGCAACGTGATCACGACGCGCCACCCCGAGGTCGTCTTCCTCTGCTCGCCCAACAACCCCACGGGCGTCGTCGATCCGCCCGAGACGGTGCGCACCGTGCTCGATCTCACACGCGACTACGGCGGCCTGGTCATCGTCGACGAGGCCTATGGGCAGTTCGCACCGTCGTCGGCCGTGTCGCTCGTGAACGAGGACGAGTCGCTCGTCGTGTCGCGTACGTTCTCGAAGACGTGGTCGCTCGCCGCGTTGCGGCTCGGGTACTGCATCGGCCCGTCGTGGCTCATCGCGGCGCTCGACAATGTCGCGCTGCCATACCACCTCGACGCGGTCAAGCAGTTGGCCGGCACCATCGCGCTCGACTTCCGCAAGGAGATGGACGAGCGCGTGAGCTTCCTCGTCGAGGAGCGCGGCCGTCTGGTCGCGGCACTCATGGAGCTGCCGGTCACGGTGTGGCCGTCGGGCGCCAACTTCGTGCTCTTCCGCCCCGACAAGCTCGCCGGCGCCGAGGTGTGGCAGCAGCTTGTCGACCGTTCGGTGCTCGTCCGGAACTGCGCATCATGGCCAGGGCTCGAAGGCTGCCTGCGGGTCACGGTCGGCACACGACAGGAGGACGATGTGTTCCTCGCCGCGCTCGCGGACGTGCTCCGGCCGACCGCTCCATCGCCTGGGTCGCCCACTGCTCCATCGTCTGGGTCACGGAAGGAATCGGCATGAGCCGCTACGCCGAGAAGTCACGCGCCACCAAAGAGACGTCGATCGACATCAGCCTCGAGCTCGACGGGGCGGGTTCGGTCGAGGTGTCGACCGGCTTGCCGTTCTTCGATCACATGCTCGCCCAGCTCGGCAAGCACGGCGGATTCGATCTGCAGATCAAGGCGGTCGGCGATCTCGAGATCGACGCACACCACACGGTCGAGGACACCGGCATCCTCCTCGGCGAGGTCTTTCGATCCGCGCTGGGCGACAAGGTGGGCGTTCGCCGTTTCGCGTCCATAGCGGTACCGCTCGACGAGGCGTTGGTCGAGATCGCGCTCGACCTCTCCGGACGCCCGTACTTCCACTACGAGGTTGCGTTCCCCGGCGAGAAGATCCTCGGGGATCCCCCTTTCGACCCACAGCTCGTCGAGGAGTTCTGGCGAGCGTTCGTGGTCGCAAGCGCGATCACGCTCCACGTGACCTCGGTTCGTGGGCGCAACACGCATCACCTCATCGAGGCCACCTTCAAGGGCATCGCCCGCGCGCTTCGCGACGCAGTGCGCGTCGAGGGCAACGCGTTGCCTTCGACCAAGGGTGTCCTGTGAGCCACAACGCCGCGGTCGAACGACCGCGCATCGCCGTTCTCGACTACGGCATCGGCAACCTGCGCTCGGCGCAGAAGGCGCTCGAACATGTCGGTGCCGACGCGGCGCTCACCGCCGATCCGGCCGAGATCGAGGCCGCGGACGCAGTGGTGCTGCCGGGTGTCGGCGCGTTCGGTGCATGCATGACCGCGCTTCGGGCCTGCGCGCTCGACGAGGTCGCCCGCCGCGCCGCCGCATCGGGGCGTCCGTTCCTCGGCATCTGCGTCGGCATGCAGATGTTGTACGAGGGCAGCACCGAATCACCCGGAGCCGATGGCCTCGGTGTGCTTCCGGGTGTCGTCGACCTGTTGCCCGGCGCGGTGAAGCGGCCGCAGATGCAGTGGAACGTGCTGCGTCCTCGTGCCGCCGACCCGTTGCTCGAAGGACTCGAGCGCGACGCGTGGGTCTACTTCGTGCACTCCTACGCGGCGCCCGACGCCGACGCCGACACCTGCATCGCCACGTGCGACTACGGCAGCGACGTGGTCGCCATGGTGCGCCGCGACCACGTGTGGGCCACCCAGTTCCACCCCGAGAAGTCGGGAGCCTCCGGGCTCCGGTTGCTCACCAACTTCGTCGAGCTCGTCCGCACATGCCAATCGCCAAAGGTCTTCTGATGGATCTGTTCCCGGCCATCGATCTGCGCGACGGCAACTGCGTGCGCCTCTACCAGGGCGACTACGGACGCGAGACCATCTACGGCGACGACCCGGTCTCGCAGGCGTTGGCGTTCGTCGCCGCGGGTGCGCCGTGGGTGCACGGCGTCGACCTCGACGCGGCACGCACCGGCGAGCCGGTGAACCGGCCGGTCATCGCCGCGATCGCCGCAGCCATATCGGTGCCGCTGCAGGTCGGCGGGGGCGTGCGCGACGAGCGGTCGGCCAAGGCGCTGTTCGACGCCGGGGTCACCCGCGTGGTGGTCGGCACGGCGGCGCTCGAGGATCCCGCGTTCGTCCGGCGGCTCGCGGCGCGCCACCGCGTCGCGGTGGGCCTCGACACGAAGGGCCGCGAGGTCGCGGTGCGCGGATGGCTCGACGGGTCGGGCCGCGACGTGGTCGACGTGGCGGCCGAGTTCGTCGACGCCGGTGTCGAAGCACTCGTCGTCACCCAGATCGCCCGCGACGGCACGCTCGAAGGTCCCGATCTCGAAG
>JBKJKR010000490.1:0-4977 GCA_046597135.1 Acidimicrobiales bacterium
CGTGGAAATGCCCACCGAACTGGTACACTGAAGGCACTGCTAAAAGTGCCTCTGACCAGGGAATTTGGCGGAGCTGAAACGTCGAGTTCGGACCGCCAAATTCCCTGGTCAGAGGCACTTTTAGCAGTGCCTTCAGTGTACCAGTTCAGCGGGCATTTCCACGCGATCTGAGCAGTTCGCGAAGCGGGCCCGGCGGCTTATCGGTGCAGGTCGGCGGATGGCGGTGGGCCGATCCGTATGTCGAGCGCCTCGACCTTCTCATATCCCGGCTCCTCGCGGAGCCGGCCGAGGACCTGCTGCTCCATCCAGCGCAGCTGGCTCGCCCACGCCGGGTCGTCGACTCGGACGAGGAGCCGGCCGTGGTGCACGGTGACCGGCGAGGTGTGCACGGCCACCGCGGGGCCGACCACGTCGGCCCACGTGCGGTCGAGAGCCGGCAACACCGCCGCCGACGGCACCCCGAGGTGGCGCAGCACGCGCCCGAGCGGGCGGTCGAGCCGCACCGGAGGGTCGCTGCCGACGCGGGGCAGGGGTTTCCACGGCATCCGGGCAGTCTTCCATGCAATCGCAGGATCACACCACGACCCTCGGTACCGCCTGACCGTCCGCGACATCGACGACCAACTCGGGCCGGGTACCGGCCGGCACGCCGATGGCGCTGGTGACGAGCGTCTGCACCGCCGGCAACTCCGACAGCAGCGCCCTCGATCGGTGCTCGTCGAGCTCGGAGAACACGTCGTCGAGCAGCAACACCGGCGTGGTGCCCGTGACGGCTTCGACGTGGCGGTGCGCAGCGAGTTGCAGCGCGAGCGCGAGCGAGCGTTGCTCGCCCTGGGAGCGGTGCGTGCGGGCCGCCATGGCGTCGACTGCGAGGCCGACGTCATCACGGTGCGGACCGACGGTGGTCGTGGCCCGCCGGATGTCGTCCGCCCGGCTGCGGGCCAGCTCCTCGGCTAGTCCGGCGACGCGCCACGGCGCCTCGTAGCGCACCGTGACCTCAGCTCGGCCGGGGGTGGTGTCGGCTATGCGGCGGTACGCGTCACCGATGAGGCCGGCCAGAGCGTCGATCGAACGAGCCCGTTCCGCACCGAGCGCATCGCCGGTGGCGGCGAGCTTGGTGTCCCACACGTCGAGCGTGCTCTCGATGTCGGGGCTGCGCCGGCCTCCGGCCTGTTTCAGCAGTGCGTTGCGCTGTTTGAGGACCCGTTCGTAATCGGTGCACAACCGGTCGTTCTTCGGTGCCGCCGCGACCAGCACGTCATCGAGCCACGCTCGACGTAACGACGGTGCTCCCTTCACCAGGCCCAGGTCGTCGGGCGCGAAGACCGTGACCCGCAGGTGCCCGACAAGGTCGCGGGCCCGCGGCAGGCGCTGACGATTCACCAGAACCCTGCTGCGTCCCACCCGGGCGATCTCGGCCTCGATCATGGTGGGGCGGTCGGTCACCACGACCTCGGCCCGGGCTATGGCCGTGGTGGCGCCGTCACGAACCAGCGAATCGTTCGCTGCGCCGCGCAACGACCGCATGGTGGCCAACCAACCGATGGCCTCGAGGATGTTGGTCTTGCCCTGGCCGTTCTGGCCGACGATGGCCGTGATGCCTGGGGGAAGCTCCAGCTCGAGCGTTGCGTAGGACCGGAAATCAGCCAACCACAATCGAGAAACGCGCATTCGCGTTCACGACACGCGGACCGGCATCAACAGGTACAGGAAGTCCCCGTTGTCGACCGGACGGATGAGCGCCGGCTTCAGCGCGTCGATGGTCTCGAGGGTGACCCGCTCGCCGGGCGTGACCTCGACCCCGTCGACCAGGTACTGCGGGTTGAACGCGACCGTGAGCTCCTGGCCGTCGTAGCCCGCGTCGAGCGATTCGCGAGCTTCGCCGACGTCCTGGGTGATGGCCACGAGCTCGAGTTCGTCACCCTTCATCGACAACCGAACCGGCGTGGACTCCTGGGCCATGAGCTTGACGCGGCGCAGCGCCTCGAGCAGATCGGCCCGGTCGACCGTGAGCCGGTTCGGGTGACTCGCCGGGATGAGGCCGCGGTAGTTGGGGAACTCACCTTCGATGAGGCGTGTCGTGAGTCGGTTGGTACCCACCGTGAACGACGCCTCGCGCCCGCCGAGTTGCACGGTGACGTGCTCGCCCCCGGCCAGCAGCTTGACGAGCTCGTTGAGGGCACGAGACGGCACGAGCACGCTCTGCCCGTCGGCCAACACCGATGCGCCCGGTATGTCGCACACCGCGAGGCGGTACGAGTCGGTGGCCACCAGCCGCAAGCCGCCGGCCTCGGCGGCCAACAGCACACCGGTGAGGATCGGCCGGGAATCGTCGGCACTGGCCGCCCGCACCACCTGGCGCAACGCCGCCAGAAACGCCGCGGCCGGCAACTCGAAGTGGTCGCCCTGGGGCACCTCGAAACGGGGGTACTCGTCGGCGTGCATCACGCGCAACTCGAACTTCGAGCGGTTGGCCGAGAGCTTGGCCAGGTCGTTGTCGACCTCGACCGTGACCGCGCCACCGGCGAACGCCCGTGCGATGTCGGAGGCGAGCTTGGCCGGGAGGACGACGGTGCCGTCCTCTTGGCCGGCGACCGTGGTCTCGACGGTGATCGTCAGATCGAGGTCGCTGCCCGTGAGGCGCAGGGTGTCACCATGAAGGTCGAGCAGCACACCCGACAACACCGGAAGCGATCCCCCGCGCGAGCTCACGGCCCGTGCTGCGGTGGCCAGAGCCTCGACCAGGACGTCCCGTTCACATCGGAACTTCACGGCCTACCCCACTTTCTCGACGACGTTTCCTCGACGAGGGTTCCTCGAGGACATTTTGGATAGATCTCTTGTAGGAGTAATAAGTGCTGTGGATTGTGGATGAACGGGCATCGCCCCCGGTCACGGGCCTGTGGTCATCCACCGGCGGGCCCCGATGATCCACAGCGAGGCCGCGAGCGCCCGGGGAGGCCGTGGACAACCGACACGGTATCCACCGACCGGATGCGGTTTCCCACAGTGTCGTGCATGCGGTTGTCCACGGGGCCGCGGCCGAACATCAGTTACCGCTCTTGATGCTCTGGATGAGCTCGGTGACCTGTTCGTAGATCTGGCGGCGCTCGCGCATGAGCGCACCGATCTTGTCGACTGCGTGGATGACGGTCGTGTGGTCCCGTCCGCCGAACTCGCGGGCGATGGCCGGGTAGCTGAGATCGGTCAGCTCGCGGAAGGCGTACATGGCGATCTGGCGGGAGGTCACGAGCGGACGGCGGCGGCTCGCGCCCTTGATCTCTTCGATGGTGAAGCCGAACATCTCGCTGGTCTTGTCGATGATGAGCTTCGGGGTGATCGGCCGTGACTGCTGGTTCCCGATGATGTCGGACAGCGCGTGGCGGGCCAGGTCGACGGTGAGCGACTGCTGGTTGAGGCTGGCGTAGGCCGTGACCCGGATGAGCGCACCCTCGAGCTCGCGGATGTTGTCCGTGACGTTCTCGGCGATGAAGGTGAGCACCTCTTCGTCGATCGGCCTGGCCTCGGACTCGCTCTTCTTGCGGAGGATGGCCATGCGGGTCTCGAGATCGGGCGGTTGGATGTCGGTGATCAACCCCATCTTGAACCGCGACCGCAGGCGATCCTCGAGGGTCGGGATGGAATCCGGTGGGCGATCCGACGACAGCACGATCTGGCGATTGGCCTGATACAGCGAGTTGAAGGTGTGGAAGAACTCCTCCTGGAGTCCCTCCTTTCCTTCCATGAACTGGATGTCGTCGACGAGGAGCACGTCGATCTCGCGATAGCGGCGCTTGAACTCGCTCGGCGTGTTGGTGCGGATTGCGTCGACGAACTCGTTCAGGAACGTCTCGGTCGATACGTATTTGACCTGATAACTCGGATAGTGCGCATTGACGTAGTTCAAGATGGCCTGCAGCAGGTGGGTCTTGCCCAGACCTGCATCGCCATAGATGAACAACGGGTTGTACGACCGGGCCGGGGTCTCGGCCACGGCTTGCGCCGCGGCGTGGGCGAACCGGTTGGAGGTGCCCGTGACGAACGCCTCGAACGTGTACTTGCCGTGCACCGGCTGCGCGGGCTCGGCGAGGGTGTTGACCGTGACGCTCTGGCGGAAGCGCTCGGGATCTCGCAGGTCGAGGGTCATCTGCCCTTCGTCGTCCTCGGCCGCGGTGGGCGTGTCGACGATGAGGCGCAGGTCGAGCTCGGAGGCGCCGGCGTCGGCCATGGCGTCGCGCACCATCCAGAGGTAGCGACCCTCGATGCGTTCCTTCACGAGCAGGCTCGGCACGGCGACGATGAGGGTGCCGTTGTCGATCTGGAGGGTGCGCGCGCCGACGAACGTGGTCTGCCACACTGCATCGGACACCTGGGCGCGAATGCTCGATGCACACGTTGTCCACAGCTCGACAGCGTCGGTCACTGGCATGAATCCTCCGTTCTCGAGCAATTTCCACAAGGTGTGGAACGATCTGGGGATAGTGCAGGTGACGCGTGGGTGGTACGCGTGCGGCACGAAGCGTTGCCGCCGGGGCACGGACGCGGCCATGGCGGAGCGCGCAAGCTAGCAGGTCACTTTCCGAGTCGCACGTGACGCTGTGGAAAAGTTGTCATCGCAGGTCAGAGGGTATGTCAGGTCGTCAGACTTGGGGCCTGCGACGCCTGGGTGCCCGGGTCAGCGGGCTCTCCGGCCGACTGTGCACACGTGGCCGGTGACCTGATCGCGGGATTCACGGGGCGAGATCGTCGTCTCGGGTGTCCGACGTCTAGCGTGGGGCGCTAGCGTACGTCCGGGCCATTGTCCACAGCGCCGCCATTCGCTGCGCCCCGATGTGGGCTGCCGCGCCATCTGGCGGCCGCAGCACGCGGTCGCACGCCCATCTTCGGCGCCGGCGTTGTCCTCAGGAGGATTCATCGATGAAGCGCACTTACCAGCCGAACGTCCGCAAGCGTTCGAAGAAGCACGGCTTCCGCAAG
>JBKJKR010000591.1:0-10953 GCA_046597135.1 Acidimicrobiales bacterium
CAACGCTTGTCGATGTCGCCCGGTTGCTCGGGCGCCGGCGTGTGCACGGTGGGGTCGAACACCATGATGATCTGTCCGTCGACCTCGACGGCGCGAGGCACCACGACCTGGTCACCGTACGCCCGGATCATGCGCTCGGCGATGCTCGACTTGCCGGTACCGGGTGGTCCGTAGAGGAAGATCGCTCCCCGCGACATCATCGCCGGGCCGAGCTCGTCGATGAGGCCCGGGCTGATCACCAGGTCCGCGAACGACTGCTGCAACCTCGAGCGGTTCACCTCGAGCTGCGGTTGCTGGGTCTTGACGACGCGTGCGTAGAGGTCGAGCGGGACGGGCGCCACGCCGGCGTACGCGCAGTTCTGGGCCCGCTCGGACGCGAGGGACTTGCCGGCATCGGTGAGCACGATCACGTAGTCGCGTCCCACCATGCCCTCGAACTCGACCAGCTTCTTCTCGCGCAGGATCATCACGACCGACTCGGCCAGGCTGTGGTTGAGGCACAGCGAGGTGCTCAAGCGGCCGATCGAGGTTCGTCCGTCCGCCATCGTGCGGCGCAGCACCAGGTCGACGATGAGCGATTCGGGCAGGCCGAGATCCTCGAGGCTGCGTGGTACGCGGACGAGGTCAAGGGTCTCTGGTGTCACCGACAGTGCATCGGCCCGGCCTCTCGACTCCTTGAGTCAACGGGTCGAGGGGGATTCGCGCGGCCTACGCGGGCTACGCCATTGGGGTGAGCCGGCCCTCGGGGCCGCCGACTACGGGCCTTCGATGGCGTAGAGCTTCGCGGCGTTGTCCCACAGGAGCGTGCGCCGGAGCTCGGGCGTGAGTCCACCCATGCTGGCCTCGATGCGTTCGGCGATGTTCTCGTAGAGGCACGTCGGATGCGGGAAGTCGGTCTCGAACAAGAGGTTCTCGATCGGGAGATCGGCGAGCAGGCTGCGGGTGGCCACCGTCTCGAACCAGTGACACGCATACACCTGCCGCTTGAAGTAGTCGCTCGGCAGCATGTCCCATTCGCTCGTGCGGTGGTGACGCGCCTCGAGGTAGCTGTGGTCGACTGCTTCGAGCACGAAGGGGATCCAGCCGATGCCACTCTCGACAGAGACGAACTTGAGGTCGGGGAAGCGGGGGAGCACGCCGCTGGTGAGCAGATCGGCGACCTGCACGCCGTTCTTCAAGAACAGCTCGACGGAGCTGAGGGCGTAGGTCGCTGCGGAGCCGTGCGCCGCGATGCGCTCCGGGGTGAAGATCGAACCGACGTCGCCGCTGCCGATGTGGAAGTGGATGGGCAGGCCGGCCGCCTGAGCGATCGACCACAACGGATCCCAGTGGGCGTCGCCGATGAAGGGGAGGCCGAACCGCTGCGGCTCGCCGGTGAACAGGATGCCGCGATGGCCGAGCGCCGCCCCGCGTTCGACCTCGCGCACGCAGGCGTCGACATCCCAGTAGGGCATCGACATGACGGTGATCAGCCGACGGCTGTCGGCCGAGGCCCAGTCGCGCAGGAAGTCGTTGTACGCACGGACGCAGATCAACTTGAGCTCGTCGTCGCGGATCTGCAGGAACCGCTGGCTGCCGAACCCGGCGACGTTCGGGTACAGCACTTGGGCCCAGATGCCGTTCGTGTCCATGAGCTTCAACCGGGCATGCGGATCGTGGGCCGCCGGGTGCATGTCCTCGTAGGTGGGAGGACCGCTTGGGAACGGCGTGCCCCACCCGGCGGTCGCCGTGAGGCCTGCGGTGTAGATCTGTACGCCGTCGAGCATCCAGACGTCCTTGCCCTCATCGGTGCGCACCACGTGGGGCACGTTGTCGAGGTACTTCGCGGGGACGCGGGCGGTCCACACGTCGCGGGGCTCGGTGATGTGCGTGTCGCAATCGATGATGTCGTACACCGTCATGTGATCCCCCGGGAAGTGCGCAGCCGGAGCCATCCTCGCAGACGGGCCGGCGATCGCGTCGTGCCGTACGCTCACCGCGATGGCACTACCCGATGTCGCGTCGCTGTTCTCACTCCGTGGACGCGTGGCCATCGTGACCGGCGGGACACGGGGACTCGGTCTGTCCATCGCTCGGGGGTTCGCGGGAGCAGGCGCAAAGGTGGTGGTCGCGAGCAGGTCGCCCGAGGCGTGCGCCGCGGCAGCGCAGGCCATCACCGCCGTCGGCGGAGACGCGATCGGTGTGCCGTGCCACCTCGGTGAACCCGACCAGATCGATGCGCTCGTGGGCGCGACCGTCGCGCACTACGGCGCGCTCGACTGCATCGTGAACAACGCCGCGACACCGCTGCGCACGAGTCTCACCGACTTCGACATGGCCCTGTGGCACAAGAGCCTCGACGTGAACCTCACCGGTCCGTTGCTGCTCGTGCGCGCCGCGCTGCCGCACCTCGCCGCGTCCGATGCAGCCACCGTGATCAACGTGCTGTCGGTCGGCGGCCTACGTGGCTCGATCAGCCTGCTCGGCTACGGCTCGGCCAAGGCCGCGCTGCGTCACGCCACCGAGGTGCTCGCCGCCGAGCTCGCCCCGCGTGGCATCCGCGTCAACGCGGTCGCACCCGGCCCCTTCGCCACCAAGATGCTCACCTCGGGTGACCCGACGCTCCCCGCGGCCGCCGCCGCCGACACGTTGTTGGGTCGCGTCGCCGAGCCCGACGAGATCATCGGTGCCGCGCTCTACCTCGCGAGCGCCGCGTCGAGCTACGTCACGGGCAGCGTGCTCATGGTCGACGGCGGCCAGCTCGCCTGAACTCTGTTCTTCGCACAGTTGACTACCGCATCGGTAGTCAACTGTCCGAAGAACGGTGAACGCCCGGCCGGTCAGCGGGTGGCGAAGTCCCAGCCGGTCGGGTCGTCACCGGCGTACGCGCGGCTGATGCGGCGCGCCACGCGTTGCACGTGCACCTCGTCGGGGCCGTCGACGATGCGGCCGTAACGGGCGTGGCGGTACATCGACTCGAGCGGCAGGTCGTTGGTCATCCCCTCGCCGCCGAAGACCTGCATCGCCCGATCGACCACGTCGTGGACCATCTGCGCGCACTGCACCTTGATCGCGCTGATCTCGACGCGGGCCTGATCGCCGCGATCCACGAGCTCGGCGGTGTGCAGCACCATCAGCCGCGCGCTCTGGATCTGCACGTAGCTGTCGAAGATCATCTGCTGCACGAGCTGGCGGTCGGCCAGGGGTCGTCCGCCGGTGTGGCGCTCGTTGGCGCGCCGGCACAGCAGATCGAACGCACGCTGGGCCTGCCCGAGCCAGCGCATGCAGTGGTAGATGCGCCCCGGGCCGAGTCGTTCCTGGGACAACGTGAACCCCGCACCGCGTGGGCCGAGCAACGCATCGGCCGGCACGCGCACCTCGTCGAAGGTCAGCTCGAAGTGGCCCGACAAGACGTCGTGCAGCCCCAGCACCGCCAGGTCGCGCACCAACGTGAAGCCCGGGGCCGAGGTCGGGACGACGATCATGGAGAACGCCTGGTGCACGGGTACGTGATCGGCCTCGGTCCGACACATCACGAGCACGTGGCTCGAGCGGTCGACCCACGACGTGAACCACTTGCGGCCGGTGACGACCCACTCGTCGCCGACGAGCTCGGCGCGGGTCTGCAGCTGCGTCGGGTCACTCGACGCGACGCCCGGTTCCGTGACGGCGAAGCTCACCCCGTGCCCGCGTTCGACGAGGGGGAGCAGCAGCTCGGCGCGCGTCGCAGGTGACGCGTGCTTGTGCAGCAGCAGCGCGGTCTGCAACGTGTTGGTACCGAACACCGCCTGGCCCGGCTCGGTCCGGCCGACGGCTTCGTTCACGAAGAGGTAGTCGCGCATGGCCATGCCGCCGCCGCCGATGTCGGCCGGGTGGCCGAGGGCCCACAGCCCGTCGGCCTTGGCCCGGTCGCGCAGCTCGGTGAGCAACGGGAGCGACTCGGCCCACGGCCGGTCGAGGCCGCGTTCGTTCGGGATGACGTGCTCGTCGACGAAGCGCAGCACGCGATCGCGGATCGGGCGCACGTGATCGGGGATCTGGAACATCGTCACCTCGGGTCGGGAGCGGCCGCCATCATGCCCTTCGCGCGGGCGACGAGCAGCGGCGTCTCGTCGGCGAAACGGGCCCCGCCGGATCGGGCGTGGATCCCCTCGAAGATCCCGATGCTGCGCCACAGGCCGAACAGCTCGTAGAAGTGCCGGGCTTCACCGACGCCACGGGCGGTGATCGAGGCATACCGATCGAGCATCTCGGCGTGGGTCGGCGCGTGCGGCGCGCCCGACACCACGTCGTTTGCGGCGTTGGGCGCTGTTGCGTCCGCCCCCCATGACTTGAGGAACGAGTACAGATCGGCGATCGGGTCACCGAACGTGCACAGCTCCCAGTCGAGCACCGCCTCGATGGCCGTCTCGGAGACGAGCAGGTTGTGGAACCCGTAGTCGCCGTGGACGAGGGTGCGTTCTTCGTCCCGGGGACGGTGCTCGTGCAACCAGCGCACGATGGGGCCGAGGTCACCCAGCCGAGCGGCCGTCTCGGTGCGCACGAGTTGGTGCTGCCAACGATCGATCTGACGTGCGAGGTAGCTGCCATCGGGCACGTCGATGTCGACGGTGGCGGTATCGACCGCGTGGATGGCGGCGAGCGAGTCGATCGCATGGTGGGCGAGCGCCCGTGCATCGATGGGGGTCGACGGGGACGTGAGCAGGCAGACGCCCGGGCGGTGCTCGGTCAACACGAAGGGCACACCGATCACCGAAAGGTCATCACATGAGGCGAGCACGGCGGGAACAGGTATCGGCGATGGCGCGAGCGCGCGCAGCACAATTGCCTCGCGCCGCACATCGTGGGCGGTCGGCAACAATGCACGACCCCGCGGTGGATAGCGCAGGACTGCGGCATCGCCCCCGAGCCGCACCGCAAACGTGACGTTGCTCGCGCCGCCGCTCAGTGGCCGGATCACTTCGATGCGCACGCCGAGCCATGCGGCGAGCCGGCGGAGCTCGGTCGGGTCGAGGGGATCGTGCACCTGTGGCCTTTGTCGCAAAGAAGCTGATGAGGGGCCACTATTCCGTGGCTGGTGTCACCGAAAATGGTCAACATCGACGCGGCGCGGCCGATACCTTGATTGTCACACAGACAGCTCGCCGGTTCCCCCGCCGGCTGAGCGTACGACTGAAGCCCTTCCCCCCAAGGGTGATGCAGTCCCGAAAGGCTCGCCGTCCCCCCGGCGGGCCTTTCGCATTTCCGTACTGCATTTCCGCGCGTCGAGCTATTGCGGCGATCGGCCCTGCCGTCCGTCGGGCGCGACGCACCGGTAGGGTCAACACGTTGTGCGTGCGCTCATCTTTTCGGTCCGCTTCGTCGCCGTGATCATCATCGCGGGCATCGCCACATCGCTCACGGTCGCCGCGCTCACGCCCACCTTCTCGAACCTGCTCCAGGCCAACGAGGCCGAGTCGTCGGTGGTCTCGGTCGACGAGCTCGCGAACAACTCCTTCGTCTTCGCGGCCGACAACACCTACATCGGCACGCTGCACGGCCCACAGAACCGCGAGCTCATCAAGCTCGCCGACATCTCACCCAAGACGGTCGACGCGATCCTCGCGGTCGAGGACGCGGACTTCTACACCCACAACGGGGTCAACGCCCGTTCGATCGCCCGAGCGCTCATCTCGAACGTCAACGCCGGCGGCATCGCACAGGGTGGGTCGACGATCACCCAGCAGCTGGTCAAGAACCTCGTGCTCGACGACAACCGCCAGCAGGTCGACCGGAAGATCCCCGAGGCTGCGCTCGCGTTGCGGCTCGAGGACCAGATGTCCAAGGACGAGATCCTCGAGTTGTACCTCAACACCGTGTACTTCGGTGCCGGTGCGTACGGCGTCAAGACCGCGGCGCTCGTGTACTTCGGCAAGGAGGCCAAGGATCTCGACTGGCCCGAGTCCGCATTGCTGGCCAGCTTGATCTCGAGCCCGTCGAACCTCGACCCCACCCGCAATCCCGACGGCGCGCAGCGCGAGCGGCGCCTTGCGTTGCGCCGCATCGAGGACGAGGGCCACATCACCGAGGCCGAGCGCAAGGAGTACGAACAGGCGCCACTGCCCTCGGTGCGCAAGGAGCAGCAGTCGTCGCTCGACGATCTCGAGGACGGGTACTTCCTCGAGGAGGTCAAGCAGCAACTGCTCAAGCTGCCGGCGCTCGGCAACACCGGAGCCGAGCGGATCGAGGCGATCTTCGCCGGCGGGCTGCGCATCTTCACCACCTTCGATCAGGCGGCGCAGGCCAACGCCGAGCGAGCGGTGCTCGAGACGCTTGCCCAGGTGAACGACGAACGTTTCACCGCGGCGCTGGCCGCAGTCGAGCCCGGCACCGGTGCCGTGCGGGCGCTCATCGGCGGGCCGGGGTTCGACAAGTTCAAGTTCAACATCGCGACGCAGAAGGGCCGCCCCACCGGGTCCTCCATCAAGGGCTTCGTCCTGGCCGCGGCCATGGACGCCGGAATCGTCCCGGCCGACACCATCGACGGCACCGGCCCGTGCACCTTCGACAACAAGGGCGGCACCCCCGACCCGTACACGTCCGAGAACTTCTCGGGTTCGGGCGGCAGCTTCGGTGACCTCACCGGGCAGACGCTCCGCTCGTCGAACTGCGCGTACCTGCGCCTCGCACAGGTCGTCGGGCCCAACAACGTCATCTCCACCGCACGTGCGCTGGGGGTGAGCTCCCGGCTCGATCCGGTGCTCACCCTGCCGCTCGGCGTGTTCGACATCACGCCCCTCGAGATGGCCAATTCCTACGCATCCATAGCGAACGACGGCGTCCGTGTCGATCCATACTTCGTCGACCGCATCGAGGACCGCGAGGGCAAGGTGCTGTACCAGCACGTCGCATCGCAGGCCCGGGCCATCTCGGTGCAATCGGCCCGGCTCGTCACCCAGGTGCTCGAGAAGAACGTCATCAGCGGTACGGGCACCAGGGCGCGGTTGCCACAACAGCCCGCGGCGGGCAAGACGGGCACGTCGTCGGACTTCACCGACGCGTGGTTCGTCGGGTACACCCCGTACCTGTCGACCGCCGTGTGGATGGGCAACGCCGAGGCCAGCATCGAGATGCGCAACGTCGGCGGGGTATCGGCGGTCACCGGTGGCTCGTTCCCGGCCGAGATCTGGGGCGCGTTCAACACGCCGTACCACGAGTCGCGACCGGTGAAGCCGTTCGAGGACGCCGAGAGCACGCGCGGCGGCAAGACCCTTCGCACCAACGCTGAAGAGGACGAGGTACGGGACTTCACCCGCAGCCCGTGTGGCGAGCGCACCGGTGAGGATCCGCGCGGCATCGACACCAACGGTGACGGCGTGATCGACTCGTGCGGGCCCGATACGTCGGTGTCGCCGCGCAGCGGCGCGTGCCCGTCCCTGCTCGACCCGGTCGACGACGACGGCCACGGCCTCACCGATAGATGCGTGGTGCGTCCGCCGACCACTACGGTGACCACCACGACCGCACCGCCCACCGTCAATCCCACGACCACCCGGTCCACCCCGACCACCACCGGCCCGCCGACCACCGCGCCACCCACCACCGCGCCGCGGCCCACCTCGCCGCCGTCCACGTCGCCGCCGTCCACTTCGCCACCCACCACCACCCCGACCGGACCATGAGCGCACTCGCCACATTGCTCGAGCTCCAAGAGCACGACGTCAAGCTCGACCAGTTGCGCCATCGCCGCGCAGCCTTGCCCGACCGCGCCGAGCTCGCCGCGCAGACCAAGGCCAACAAGGCGCTCGCCGACACGATCGCCGTCACCTCGGCCGAGCGCGACACGGTGGCCCGGGAGCAGAAGCGCCTCGAGGACGCGGTCGCGCTCGTCGCCGACAAGGCCACCGCCGAGGACAAGAAGCTCTACTCGGGCACCATCACGGCACCGAAGGAGCTGCAGGCCATCCAGGACGAGATCGCCTCGCTCAACCGGCGTCGCAACTCGCTCGAGGACGACATCCTCGTGCAGATGGAGCTGGCCGAGCCCCTCGACGAGCAGCTCGCCGAGTCGGGTGCCCGCAAGACCGCCCTCGACGCACAGCTGCACGAGGTCACCGAACGCCTGCGCGCCGCCGAGCTGGTCATCGATACCGAGGCCTCCTCGGTGCAGGCCGAACGCGACGAGCTGGCCGTGCAGATCGAACCGGCGGTGCTGGCGCAGTACGAGGAGCTCCGTCGGCGCCTCGGCGGCGTGGCGGTCGCCCGCCTCGAAGGCAGCTCCTGTCGCGGTTGTCATCTCCAACTCGCGGCCGTCGAGCTCGAGCGCATTCGCAAGCTCGATCGCGATTCGGTCGTGCACTGCGAAGAGTGCGGCCGCATCCTCGTCCGCTGAGCTCGCGATGTTCTTCTGGTTCGTGACCTTCGCGGTGCTCGTGGTGGTCGCCGTGTTCGACAGCCCGGCCATGGACTACCGCTATGTGGCGGTGGGCGCCGTCCTCCCGGTCATCGAGGTCGTCATCGGTCACCCGTACATCTTCCACACGTTGCTCGGCAGCGTCGGCGCACTCGTGATCGTCGCCGTGGCCACCCGCGGCCGGCGCCTCGCGGCGCGGCGTTTCGTGGGGTTGCCGATCGGCCTGTTCCTGCACCTGGTGGCCGACGGCACCTGGAGCCGTTCCGAGCTGTTCTGGTGGCCGTTCCTCGGTACGTCGGCGTTCGGCGCAGGCGATGTCCCTGAGCGAGCGCACCTCACCGTGTCGCTCGGCCTCGAAGTGGTGGGCATCGCCGCCGCGGTGTGGGTCGTGCGTCGATTCGGTCTCGATCGACCAGAGCCCCGCAGGCGCTTCGTGCGCTCCGGCCGCCTCGCCACCACACCGAAGGATCACGGATGCTGATCGTGGTACGTCACGGCCGCACGGCGGCCAACGCCGCCGGCGAGCTGCTCGGTCGACGCGACGTGGCGCTCGACCCCACGGGCCGGGCCCAGGCCGAGGCGCTGGCCGCGGCGATCGGGCCGGTGTCGCGCGTGGTCTCGAGTCCGCTGGCCCGTGCGCGCGAGACGGCGGCGGCGTTCGCCATGCCGGTCGAGGTCGACGAACGGTGGATCGAGCTCGACTACGGCCGCTGGGACGGCACGAACGCCGCAGAGCTCGGTGCCGAGCAGTGGGCCGCGTGGCGCGCCGACCTCGACTTCACCCCGCCGGCCGGCGAGTCGCTCCGCTCGCTCGGTGCCCGCGTACGCGAGGCGTGCGACGACCTGGTCGCCGCGGCCGCCCACGAGGACATCGTGGTGGTCACCCACGTGTCGCCGATCAAGGCGGCCTTCGGGTGGGCGCTCGGCGTCGGCGACGATGTGTCGTGGCGGTGCTACGTGGCGCCGGCGTCCATCATGCGGGTCGCCGTGGGCCCCGCCGGCTCGTCACTCCGTTCGTTCAACGAGACGGCACACCTGCCCGGTGATCCCGTCCGGTAGACGGCGACCCGGTCCCCCCGGCGGCCGCTCGTCAGTGGCTCTGCGTCAGCGGCTCGTGGCCACGAAGCGGGCGATGATCTCGCCGGTGGCGTCGACGCCGATCTCCAAGCGGGTGTCACGGAGCACCGCAGCACGACCGGCGCTGCGCTGGACCATCGGGATCAGTGAGTCGATCGTCCGGGTCTGCATGGTGGTCCCCCCACGAAGGTCTACGAAGCGCTCGGCCGTCGGCTCGGTGTTGCTCGTTGCTTCCATGCCCAGAACATCGTCGTTCCACCGAGGGAGCTAGAGCCCGCAAGGTCGCTCGGCCTAGTGGATCGTGACCATCGACCTAGCGGAACTGGGCAATAGCTCCGGCTCCTACCTCAGGTGTGCGCCAGGGGCTAAGTCATTCGACCCAGCGGACGACAGAGGGGTGTCGGGCATGGACGCCCGCCGCGCACGCCATGGAGGCCGACGACATGCGAGCAGCCGCAACCCGCTGGGCGCCCGGATCCGTTCTCGAACGGGCTCCGGTGAATCCCTTCCGAACGACGTTCCACTGGTCGCTCGGGCCCGGCGAGGCGCGACTCGAGCTCGCGTCGGCCACCGATCGGCGACCAACGTCCATCCCCGAGCAGCCGACCATGCTCACCGGTGGTGCGGGGTCGGGCCGCCGGGCGACCCTCGACGCTCTGGCCGAGCACGCCGCGAGCGCCGGTTGGTGCGTCGTGCGGACCGACGCAGGCGACGGGCTCGACGGCGTTGCCTCGGCCGTGTCGATTGCGATGCATCGACGCGTGCATGTCGGTGTGCTCGTGTGCGTCGACGATCTCCACGCCGCAAGTCGCACGGAGTGCGAGCAGCTGTTCTCGGTGATTGCGCCCGGTGATGACATGCCCGAGCACCCACCGCTTCGATTCGTCGCCTCGGCAACGCACCGTTCGTCGCTGGCCATCGATCAGTCGACGCTTGGCGAGCTCTGCGGAGCGTTGCGCGATGTCGAGCTGGTCCTCGATGCCGGCGGACTTGCGCACGCGTTCGGCGAGGTGGCATCGGTACACGGACGCGCGCTCGGTGTCGATGCGGTGCTGGCGTTGCACGCCGCGAGTGGGGGTGCTGCCGGTGTAGCACTCGAGTACGCAGCCGTCGCCTGGGATGCGACGCACAGCGAGGTCCTCACGGCCGAGTGCGTCAACGCGGTGCGGGCACAGGTCGAGGCTGCACGTCAGGCGCGGTTGCGCGCGACGCACTCCTCGCGGTTCTCGCTGGGGCAACGCCGCTACCTCAGCGCGGTTGCGTCGCGCGGCGCGAGCCACGCGCGAATCGAGGACGTGTCGCGCCGCGCGACGCAACCGCCCGGAGGTAGCGACGTTGCCCCAGCGAGAACCGCGAGGAGTGCGTCGCGCGCAACCGCGCGTGACGTGCAGCCTCGACCTGTGCCCGCACCGCCTTGACGCATTCGGCCGTGAGGACCTCGCTGTGCGTCGCATCCCAGGCGACGGCCGCGTACTCGAGTGCCACACCGGCAGCACCCCCACTCG
>JBKJKR010000592.1:0-2750 GCA_046597135.1 Acidimicrobiales bacterium
TTGAAGCGCCTCCTGGGCGCGGCGACCGACAGCGGGGCGGTCACCCTCGACACCGAGTTCACCGTGCAACAGCTCCTCGACCTCGGCCAGGCGTTCGCGAACTTCGACCCCGAGAACCTGCAACGCACAGCGCTGCCGGGCAACGGCGGCATGGTCGGCGAGGCGAGCGTGATCCTCATGGACGACGAGCTTGCGCAGCCGATCCTCGACGTGTTCCGAGGCAACGGCAACACGTTGCAGCCGAAGCAGGTCTCGGTCGAGATCATCGAGACGCGGGTGAAGCCCGACGACACCACCAAGGTCGATGCGCTGCTCTCGGGTCGCGGGTTCAAGATCCGGAACACCCAGCAGAGCAACGCCGGTGTCGAAGCCCGCACGGTCGTGCGTTACTCGTCCGACCAAAGAAACGCGGCGCTGCTGCTCAGCCGCTACCTCATCGCCGACCCGCTCTACCAAGAGATCACGGGGCTCAGCAAGCTCACCCTCACCGTCGGTGCCGACTACCGCGGCGTCCTGCTGCTGCCCAAGACCGAAGCCGATCTGGCCGGCAAGTTCCCCGGCCTGGGCGGTGCGGTCGCCACCACCGTGCCGGCCCCCACCACGACGTCGCCCACCACCACGTCGCCCACCACCACGTCGCGGACCGGCGCGACCACGACGGTCACGGTGCCCGCGCCGGCCGTGCCACCGCCCACCACCACCTCGGGCATCTTCGGCAAACCGCCCGAAGGTGTGACATGTAAGTAGTCGCAGGCGGCACACGGCGCCGAAGAACTCGCGACAATTCCTTTGCCGCGGCGCCCAGTTGCCGAAAAGAACGGGGACCACCCAGGTTCCGGAGGACTCATGGCCAATCGCATCGCGATCATCGGGACGGGATACGTCGGCCTCACGACGGGCGCATGCTTCGCGCATCTCGGCCACGACGTTCTGTGCGCCGACATCGACCCGGTCAAGGTGCAGACCCTGTCCGAGGGTCGCATCCCCATTCACGAGGAGGGCCTCGAGGCCATCGTGAAGGAGAGCCTCGCGGCCGGGCGGCTGCGGTTCGTCCTCGGCGCCGAGCACGCGGTCAAGGGCCGGGAGTTCATCTACCTGTGCGTCCCCACGCCCCAGGGCCCCGACGGCTCGGCCGACCTCAGCTACATCGAGGCTGCGGCGCGCGAGATCGCCCCGCACCTCGATCGCGGCGCGATCGTCGTCAACAAGTCGACGGTGCCCGTCGGTTCGACCCGCCTCGTCGAGCAGGCACTCGGGCGCAGCGACGTGTTCGTCGTGTCGAACCCCGAGTTCCTGCGCGAAGGCTCGGCCGTGTCCGACTTCCTGCACCCCGATCGTGTGGTCATCGGTGCCGACGACCAAGCCGCTGCATCACGCGTCGCATCGTTGTACCTCGGGGTGCGCGCACCCATCATGATCACCGACGCCCCGTCGGCCGAGACCATCAAGTACGCGTCCAACGCCTTCTTGGCCACCAAGCTGTCGTTCGTGAACGCCGTCGCCGCCGTGTGCGAAGCGGTCGATGCCGACGTCAACGACGTCATGCTCGGCATCGGCTACGACCGGCGCATCGGTCACGAGTTCTTGAAGCCGGGTCCGGGTTGGGGTGGCTCGTGCTTCCCCAAGGACACCCGCGCCATGATCCGAATCGCCGAGGACGCAGGGTATGACTTCGCGTTCCTGCGCGGCGTCATCGCGGTCAACGACGAGCAGTTCGCCCGTGTCGTGCAGAAGGTGGTCGACGCAGCAGGCGGTTCCCTCGAAGGGGTCCGCATCGGTGCGCTCGGCATCACGTTCAAGGCCGGCACCGACGACCTCCGCGAATCACCGGCACTCGAGATCATCCAGCGCCTGGTCGATAGCGGCGCCAGCGTCCGGGCCTACGATCCTGCGGTGAACGCGTCGCCGATCGAGGGTGTCGAGGTCGTCAAGGATGCCTATTCGGCGTGCGAGGGCGCGGCGGTCGCCGTGGTGCTCACCGAGTGGGACGAGTTCAAGTGGCTCGATCTCGACAAGCTCGCAAGCTGCATGGAGCACCGCACGGTGGTCGACGCACGCAACATCCTCGATCGCGGTGCGCTGAACCGTCGGGGCTTCGCCTATTCGAGTATCGGGCGCCGTTGATGGCCCGCGTCGTCATCACCGGCGGCGCCGGTTTCCTCGGGTCGCACCTGTGCAAGAAGTTCCTCGACCGTGGCGACTCCGTCGTGTGCGTCGACAACCTCATCACCGGTGATCGGGCCAACGTCGCGCCGTTCGCGGACCATCCGGGCTTCCGCTTCCTCGAGCACGACATCTCCGAGCCCTTCACCATCGACGAACCGGTCGACGCGGTCCTCAACTTCGCGTCGCCCGCGTCGCCGCCCGACTATCTGGCGTTGCCCATCGAGACCCTCCGGGTCGGCAGCCTCGGCACGACCCACGCACTCGAGATCGCCCGTACGCACGGCGCGCGGTTCCTGACCGCTTCGACGAGTGAGGTCTACGGCGATCCGCACGTGCACCCGCAGCCCGAGAGCTACTGGGGCCACGTGAACCCGGTCGGTCCGCGCAGCGTCTACGACGAGGCGAAGCGCTTCAGCGAAGCCCTCACCATGGCGTATCACCGTACCTACGGCGTCGACACGCGACTCGTGCGCATCTTCAACACCTACGGACCACAGATGCGCGCCGGTGACGGCCGCGTCGTGTCGAACTTCATCGTGCAGGCGCTCCAGGGACAACCGATCACCATCTACGGCGACGGCGGT
>JBKJKR010000220.1:0-3468 GCA_046597135.1 Acidimicrobiales bacterium
AGTTGTTGTAGATCCGGATGCACTCGAGCGCGAGCTCCTTGTCGGGCCGCTCGGCGAACCCCTGCCCGGCGAAGCGCGGGAACGTGTTGGGGTAGTTGATGGAGACCTGGACGTGGTTGGCATCCATGTCGGCCAAGCGGGCCGCCTGGTCCCAGGTACCGGCCCGGAAGTCCTCGTAGATGGCCGGCAGGTTGGCCTGTTCCTCGGGGGGTACGCCCACGGGCGCATGCAGCAGACCCGTGGGCATGACGAGGTCCTCGAACAACCACACGTCGCACCACTGGCCGTCGGGCACGCCGCGCTCGAGGCTGAGCTTTCCGCCGATGAAGCTGAGCTTGGCCCGTTCGCGCGACACGTGCGGGCCGCGGTCGCGCACCGACGCCGGCAGCTCACGGGTCCAGAGATCGCGGGGCTCGAGGATGTGGTCGTCGACCGAGATCATCCATGGCACATCGGCGGCGGTGGGTGCCGCCGCGGGCGTGGCAGTGGTGGTCGTGTTCATCGTGAGGCCCCCCACTGGTCGTCCGCCCGAAGGTAGCGCCTGAACGCGCCACCGGCTGCAATCGGCGGCGGCCCGTTCAGCTCGTGACGTCGACCTCGCGCGTGACCGTCACCTCGCTGCGGTTGATCGCCCGCTCATCGGTGCCCAGGTACGAGGCGATGACGCTCGGGTTGTTGCGGACCTCGATCGGCGTGCCCTCTGCGATCACCGCACCGGCCTCGAGGCAGTAGATCCGATCGCTGATCGACATGACCATGGGCATGTCGTGCTCGATGATGAGGATCGACGAGCCGAGCTCTTGTTGGATCGAGCGGATCAGCGGGCCGAACGCCTCGGTCTCCTTCTGTGCGACACCTGCGGTGGGCTCGTCGAGGAGGAGCAGCTTCGAGTCGAGGGCGATCAACGAGGCGAGCTCGACGATGCGCCGCGTGCCGGTCGACAGCTCGGCCATGAGCGTGTCGGCGTAGCGACCCAGCCCGAGGTAGTCGATGATCTCGTCGGATTCCTTGCGCTTGCGTCGCTCCTGCATCGGCGACGGGGGGAGGTAGAGCATCGACGGGATCAGCAACGATCGCGAGCGGGCCTCGAGCGCCACCATCACCGTCTCGCGCGCCGTCAGCGCGCTGAACATCTTGGCGTTCTGGAACGCCCGCCCGATGCCCAGGCGGGCGCGCTGGTAGCCGGCCTTGTTCTCGACATGCTCACCGAAGACCTCGATCTGGCCGGTCGAAGGCAGGAACCCCGAGACCGCGTTCATGAACGTGGTCTTGCCGGCGCCGTTGGTACCGATGAGCCCCACGACCTCGCCGGGGTTCACCACGATCGACACGTGATCCGTGGCGGCGCGCCCGAAGAACCGCACCGTCACGTCGGTCGTGCGCAACGGGAGGACCCCCTGCTTGACCTCCTTCGGACGCGACGACAGCTGCGAGACCACCGGCCGCGCCTCTTTCGGTTTGGCCGTGTACCCGGTGCGCCGCGCGATCCATCCGTAGAGAAGGTCGCGCAGGTTCTGCACGATCGAGATGAGCCCGCCCGGGAAGTACATGAGGATGACGAGCATCCCGATGCTCGACGCGAACAGGTTGACCTCGTCCTGGCCCTCGAAGATGGCCGGCAGTCCCTGCACGACGAACGAGCCGAGGAGCGCGCCGATCACCGAGGTGACTCCGCCGACCACTGCGATCGACACGATGCGCAATGACTCGTCGGGCTGGATGTACTGCGTCGTGAAGGAGCGGAAGACCGCGGCGTACAGGCCTCCGGCCAGCGCGGCGATGCCGCCGGACACCGCAAAAGACAGGAGCTTGGCCCGCACCGGCGAGACGGTGAACGCAGCGGCCGCGTTCTCGTTGTCGCGCACTGCGACCACCGACCGCCCGATGCCCGAGCGACGGAACATCGTGACCATGAAGGCCACGGCGACCAGGCACACGAGGGTGATCCAGTAGAGCGACTCCTTGTCGCTCACCACGTCCCAGCCGAAGACGTGGCGCTTCTCGAGTCGCATGGTTCCGCCTGCGCCGTTGTTCAACCGTTGGGTGTTGAACAACCAGAAGGTGCACAGGAGCTGGAAGCCGAGGGTGATGATCGCCAGGTTGAGTCCTCGCAATCGCAGCGCCGGCACGCCGATCACGATCGCGATGCCGACACCCCACAGCACACCGATGATCACGGCGATGGGATACGGCAACTGCTGGCCGTAGTAGCCGGTGGCGTAGACGCCGACGCCCACGAACGCGAACTGGCCGAGCGACAGCTGACCCGCCCAACCCGTGAGCACCGTCGACGACAACGCAACGATCATGTAGATGAGCACGATCGTGTATCGCTGGTAGTCCGCACCCTGGTCGAGGGTGAGGCCACGCAGGATCGCCGCCCCGCCGAGCAACACGATCACGATGCGCGTGACCCACCGAGCAGCAGGAAGGTTCGCAAGGTCGCGACTCGCGGTGCGCAACTTCGGGAGCGCCCATCCACCTTCGTCCTTGGCGTTCGCGCCGCGCACGAGCACGAGGAGCAACAGGAGCAGGAAGACGAAGACGTACTCCGAGCCGGTGTTCTCCGAGCTGGTGTTCAACTTGATGATCGTCTCGACGACGCCGATGCCGATGCCGCCGACGAGCGCCAGCGTGAACGATTTCATCCGCCCGACCATGCCCGCGGCGAGCGCCTTCAACAGAAGGGATGGGCCGAGCGAGTTCCCCGAAGCTGAGGCCTGCTCGCTCGACAGCGGGCCGAACAGCACGGCGGAGATCGCCGACAGCACACCGGCGAGCACCCACACCTGGGTGGACACCTTCTTCACCGAGATCCCCGCGAGCGAGGCGGCGCTCGGGTTGTCGGCGGCGGCGCGCACGTTGAGGCCGAACTTGGTGCGCGTGAGCAACCATCCCAGGACCGCGCAGACGATCGGCACCACGACGAGCACCGAGAGCTGATCGCCACGGATGTCGATCGGTCCGACGTCCCAAGGTTTGTCGAACCGGATGATCTCGGGGTACAGGACCGACTCGCCGCGGTTGCCGATCTCGGGGAGTTGGAACCCGAGGAAGATGATGAGCTGGCTGACGCCGAGCGTGGCCACGAACAGGAGCAGGCGAGGCTGGCTGAACAGGCGCCGCACGACGAGCAGCTCGGTCACGGCACCGAGCGCCGCACCGGTGACGAGCGCGAGCGGCACCGCGAGCCCGAGCGGCACGCCGTACTTGTAGCTCACGAGCGTCATCAGCAGCGCGCCGAACGCACCGAACTGACTCTGCGCGAAGTTGACGACGCCCGATGCCTTGTAGATGAGCACCAGGCCGAGCGCGACCATGCCGTAGGTGAGGCCCTCGATGAAGCCCCGGAAGATGTACTGGGCGGTAATGTCCCAACCGCCGATGGTGACCGCGAGCAGGTTCATGTCAGGCCCCCGTTCCGCTCAAGAACACTGCGTGCAACAGCTCTTCGTGATCGAGCAGCTC
>JBKJKR010000274.1:0-5446 GCA_046597135.1 Acidimicrobiales bacterium
GCCCAGGTTGCGACGATCGGGGTCTCGAGCGACATCACCGAAGAGCTGCTCAGCCAGGAACTGGCCTCCCGACTCTCGGCGATCGTCGAATCCTCCAGCGATGCGGTGTTCTCGCAATACCTCGACGGAACCATCACCTCGTGGAACGCAGGCGCCGAAGCCCTGTACGGCTACGCCGAGGAAGCGATCCTCGGACGTACCGTCGAGATGCTTGCGCCGGCGAGTCGTCGGATTGCGCTGAGCGACACCCTCGAGCAGGTACGGCGGAGCGGGAGCCCGCAACGAATCCAAACCATCGCTCTCCGTACGTCCGGCGAAGAGTTCCACGCCGCGATCGTGGTCTCTCCCATGCGAGATGGCGATGGAACGGTGATCGGCACGTCGATGATCGCCCGAGACGTCACGGACCGCGTCGAGATGATGGTGCAGATCGCCGACGACCGGCGACGACTCGCCGACGCACAGGCGTCGGCACACCTGGGGAGCTGGGAGCTCGATACCGCCACCGGAGACATGGCGCGCTCCGATGAGCTTCTGCGGATCATCGGACAGCGCCCCGGTGAGATCAGCGGAGTCGACTTCGAACACATCCATGTGGACGACCGCGAAGAGGTAGGGCGCTTGTTCGCCGACGTCATGGCCGGGCGCCGCGACACCGTGGAACACACGCATCGCGTCGTGCGACCCGACGGCGAGGTTCGATGGGTTGTCTCCCGCTCGACCCGCGACCAAACACCGTCCTCACGGACGATCGCCGGCACGATGCTCGACATCACCGAGCGCTACCTGGCCGAGCGAAAGCTCACGCATCAAGCGAGCCATGACCTGCTGACCGGCTTGCCGAACCGGGCGGGCCTCACCCAAGTTCTCGACACCCACCTCGCCGCCGCAGCATCCGGTCGTTGCGTGGCGGTCGCGCTGGTCGACCTCGACCAGTTCAAGGTCATCAACGACACGCTCGGACACGAAACCGGTGATCTTGCGCTGTTAGCCGTCGCCGAGCAACTCCGTCAAGGTCTGCCGGTCACGGACCTGGTCGGCCGCCTCGGCGGCGACGAGTTCGTACTCATCCGACCCGACGTCGCCGGCTACGCCGCCGCCCGCGAGTTCGGCGACGCTGCGGCACGTGTGCTGTCGACGCCCGTCCTGGTCGCAGGCCGGCAGTTCGCGCTCACCGCGAGCATCGGCGTGACCCTGTCGAATGGTGCCGACACGTCGGAATCGCTCATCCGTGACGCCGACGCCGCGATGTATCAGGCCAAGCAGGACGGCCGAGCGCGAGTGGTGGTCTTCGAAGGGCCGGCGAGGCTCCGCGCACGGCGACAGCTCACCATCGAGGCCGAGCTCCGGGGCGCGTTGCAGACCCAGCAGTTCCATCTCGCCTTCCAACCCGTGCTCGATCTGGCCACTTCCGAAGCGGTCGGTTTCGAGACGTTGCTTCGATGGGACCACCCCGAGCTCGGGGCCATCGGTCCAGCGGAGTTCATCCCAATCGCCGAACGCAGCGGGCTCATCATCCCGATCGGGGAATGGGTCCTGCGCGAAGCGCTCCGTCAACTCGCACATTGGCGCACGGACGCTCGGGTCCACGCCGACCTGTGGCTCGCGGTCAACGTTTCGGCCGCTCAGCTCGGACAACCCGACGCGGTTCGAGCGATCGTGGACGCGATCCACGAAGCCGGGATTCCGCCGGAGCTGTTGCACCTCGAGATCACCGAGAGCGTGCTGATCGACCGCGTCGACCAGGTCATCGAGGCCATGACCACCTTCCGAGCCCTGGGGGTGCACATCAGCCTGGACGACTTCGGCACGGGGTACTCGTCGCTCAGCTACCTGAATCGCCTCCCCATCAACACCGTCAAGATCGACAGGTCGTTCGTGCAAGGCCTGGGCGAAAACGGACACGACACGACCATCGTGCGCACGATCCTCGCGCTCGCTGACACCCTCAAGCTCACCGTCATCGCAGAGGGCATCGAAAACGAACCGCAACTGCAGCTCCTGCGCGACCTCGGCTGCACTTTCGGCCAAGGGTTCCTCTGGAGCCGCCCGCTGCGAGCCGACGACGCGTTCGCCTGGTTGCTTCGATTCGGTGGGTCACGCGATCGACAGTCGAATCTCGGTCTGTCGACGCTGCCGGGCCTTGGTCACCTCGAGCACTGCGAGGAGTGCCGCGCCCAGGCCGACGCACACACCGAGATCGAACACGCCCAACGCTTCGAGGTCCAAGAAGCCCCGCAGCGGGGTGTAGAGCGCGACCAGTTGCAGCGCGACCACCGCGGCGACGGTGAACGTCATCGCCTTGTTGGACCACCACCCGATCGAGCGAAGTGACTCAGTCGTGGAGCGGGTCCCGATGGCCTGGAACACCTGGAGGAACGCGAGGCTCGTGAACACCATCGTCTGCCACTCGACTCGATCGTTCGCTTCGTAGACGTAGCCCACGGCGAGCGAAGTCGCTCCGATCAGCACACCGATCCACGCAGCTTGGGTGCCGAGCCCACCGGCCCAGATCAAACCACCCGGCGCATGCGGATCGCGCCGCATCACGTTTCGTTCCCGGGGCTCTACCCCGAGTGCCAGGCCGAGCAGACCGTCGGTCATGAGGTTCAGCCACAACAGTTGCAGCGGCAACAACGCCACGGCGTGTTCGGCGTCGCCCGCGACGAGGAACGGGATCGGCCACACGAGCATCACGGCGATCTTGCCGATGTTCCCGGCCACGGCGAACTTCACGAACCTGCGGAGGTTGTCGTAGATCACCCGGCCCTCTTCGACCGCGGCGACGATGGTCGCGAAGTTGTCGTCGCGCAGCACCATGTCAGACGCTTCTTTGGACACGTCGGTGCCGGTGATGCCCATGGCCACGCCGATGTCGGCCTTCTTCAGCGCCGGGGCGTCGTTCACGCCGTCACCGGTCATGGCCACGACCTCGCCTTGGTGCTGCAGCGCCTCGACGATGCGAAGCTTGTGCTCTGGCGACACGCGCGCGAACACGGAGTTCGACGCCACCACCGCGCCGAGCCCGTCGGCGTCGAGGTGGTCGAGCTCGGCACCCGTGAGCGCCGTGCCTCCCGACAAGATGCCCAGGTCCGCGGCGATGGCCTTCGCGGTCAGCGGGTGATCGCCGGTGATCATCACCGTGCGGATACCCGCCGCATGACACGTGGCCACCGCGTCGCGAACCTCGGGTCGGGGCGGATCGATGATGCCGACCAACCCCAGCAACGTCAGGTCGTGTTCTGCGTCGACGACCAGGTCGGCGACCACTGCAGCATCGGGAAGCGTGCGGTAGGCGACGCCCAGCACCCGCATGCCCTGGGCGGCCATGTCGTTGTTGGCGTCCAGCACCCGTTGGCGCCACACGTCGGTGAATGCCACGGGTCGGTCGCCGTCCCACACCCACTCGGTGTGCACGACCAGACCGTCGACCGCGCCCTTCACAAAGGCGATCGGCATCGTGTGCTCCAGCCCGGCCAACGCGTTCGGCGCGTCAGACCCGAGCGGAGCGTGGACCGTGCTCATGCGCTTGCGTTCCGAGTCGAACGGCCGCTCGCCGATGCGTGCAATGCCCGTCCGTAGCGCGGGCACGTCGATGCCTGCCTCGTGGGCGGCCTGCAACAACGCCGTCTCGGTGGGGTCGCCGATGGTGACGAGTCGTTCGTCGTCGAGTTGGGCGTCCGCGTCGTTGCAGAGCACACCGGCCGCGAGTGTCAGCGACACCGCCATGGGCACCGAGTACGGCTGCGACGCGAACGGACCGCCGAGGCGGAACACATCCCCGGCCACGTCGACCACGGTGACCGTCATGCGGTTCTGGGTGAGCGTGCCGGTCTTGTCCGAGCAGATCACGGTGACCGAGCCGAGCGTCTCCACCGCGGGCAGCTTGCGGATCAACGCGTTGCGGCGCAGCATCCGTTGCGCACCGATCGCCAACGTGAACGTCACCACCGCCGGGAGGCCTTCGGGGATCACCGCCACCGCGACGCTGATCGCGGTGAGCGCCAGATCCGACAGCGACTCACCCCCGATCGCTCCCATTGCGACGACGATTCCGGCCACGAGCACGCCGGCCGCCGCCAGTTGCTTGCCCACGCGGTCGAGGCGCTGTTGCAGCGGTGTGGTGCTCGACCCGACGCTCTGCAGCAAGGCCGCTATGCGCCCGAGCTCGGTACTCATGCCCGTCGCGACGACGACACCGCGCCCGCGCCCGTAGGTGACCTGCGTGCCGGAATAGGCCATGTTCGACCGATCACCGAGGGCGAGGTCCTCGGCGGCGAGTGCGACGATCGTCTTGTCGACCGGTTCGGATTCGCCGGTGAGTGCGGCCTCTTGGACGCGTAGGCCGGCCGACTCGACAACTCGAAGGTCGGCCGGCACGACGTTGCCGGCCTCGAGCACGACAACGTCACCGGGCACGAGATCGATCGCCGCCACCTCGACGACGACACCGTCGCGGATGGCGCGGACCGTGGGAACGGCCAACCGGCGCAGCGCAGCGATGGCCCGCTCGGCCCGGTACTCCTGCACGAAGCCCAGCACCGCGAACAGGACCACGATGGTGGCGATGGCACCGGCCTCGAGGAACTTGCTCAGCGCCAGCGACAACGCGGCGGCGCCGATCAGGATCAGGACCATGACCGCGGTGAGCTGCTCCCACAGCATCCGCAGCGGTCCCGTCGCGCGGGCCTCGACGAGCTCGTTGCGCCCCGTGGCCCCCAACCGTGCCGTCGACTCGGCCGCCTCGATCCCGGCGGGGCCGGTGCCCAGTCGCTCGAAGACCTCGTCGACTTCCAGCGCGTACCAGCGCTCGCCGACACCAATCCCAGGCGCGTCAGGTCTGAGGGGTTTCAGGTCAGCAATGGTCACGATCCGCTCCCGTTCTCCGGCGCTCGCGCGCTGGATCAACAGGAGGTCTCTCCCGGCCCGCCGGAGCGGGCGAACGGGCCGGAGTGATGTGGACCACCCGTGGTGACGGCACCGTTGCTTCGGTCGGGGTACTCCCCTCCGAGAAGGAGGTAACCATGAACTTACCTACAAGTCAAGAAGTTTGACACACGAATTAGTCTTCGTCATACTGAGTCAGAAGGGGAGTACCCCACGAGGTCAGTCGTCACCACGATCGTTCGATCCGGCGGGCCAGCCCAGCAGGGCGGGAAGACCTTCAGCCGACCAATCTGACGCTGAAGGAATCACGTGACAAGACCCGAAACAGACCTGCCGGTCGAGGCCAGACGACGCCGCTCGCTCGGCGAAGTCCGCTACCTCGCGCTCCTTGCCGTGGGCGGACTCAGCGCAACAACCATCGCGACCTTCGGCGTTGCCATCGCCAAGACCGTCTCCTTGGTGGACAAGACCACCGGCGGAGGGTGGCGAGACGAGCTGATCGTCGTCGCAGTCCTGGAGGCAATCGATACCTACCTCCTGGCCGTAGTTCAGCTCATCG
>JBKJKR010000434.1:0-4104 GCA_046597135.1 Acidimicrobiales bacterium
ATCGGTGGGCTTGACGCTCTGGCCGGCGAGGCACACGACGACGTTGTCCGCCGCCATGGCCAGACCGCGCGCCAACTTGGCGTGCGCAGCGAGGTGCGCATGCTCGCCGTGCACCGGGACGAAGAACTCGGGTTGCACGACACGATGGAAATCCGCGAGCTCGTCCTGTTTGGCGTGTCCACTGGTGTGCACGTCGAGCTGGCCGCTGTGCACCACCTCGGCGCCGAGACGAGCGAGGCCGTTGCGCAACCGGGCCACTGCCGATTCGTTGCCCGGAATGGGGTGCGAGCTGAACACGATCGAGTCGTCGGCGGTGATGGACACGAAGCGGTTCTCGCCCTGCACCATCTGCCAGAGGGCGCTGCGGTACTCGCCCTGCGAACCGGTGCACATGACGCACACCTTGGTCGGGTCGAGCCGCTCGGCCTCGTCGGCGTCGGCGATGTGCTGGTCGGGGATGTGCATGAGGCCGAGGTCGCGCGCCAGCTTGACGTTGCGCACCATCGACAGACCTACCGGTACCACCGTGCGGCCCTGCGCGATCGCGAGATCGGCCACCTGTTGCAACCGATGGATGTGACTCGCGAACGACGCCACGATGATGCGCCGGTCGCGATTCGCGGCGAACACCCCTGACAGCACGTCGCCGATGTGCGTCTCGCTCTGGGTGCGCCCCGGCGTGTCGGCGTTGGTGGAATCCGCCAGCAGCAACCGCACACCCTCGGTGCGCGCCACCTCGGCGAGACGATCGAGGTCGGTGGTGCGGTGATCGACCGGCGTGGGGTCGATCTTCAGATCGCCCGAGTGCACGATGACCCCTTGGGGCGTGCGGACGATCGAGATGACGCCGCTCGGCGTGGAGTGCGTGACCGGCAGGAACTCGCAGTCGAACGGGCCGATCTTCACCTGTTCGCCGTCGTGCACCTCGACCAGTTGCGACGAGCTGAGCAGGTTCGCCTCGGCGAGCTTGTGGCGGACCAGCGCGAGCGTGAAGCGCGTCGCGTACACCGGGAAGCTGACGTCGCGAAGCAGGAACGGCAGCGCGCCGATGTGATCCTCGTGACCGTGCGTGGCGATGCAACCGACGATGTCGGCCGCCCGCTCGCGCAGGAACTGGAAATCCGGCAGGATCGTCTCGACACCGGGGCTGGCGTCGTCGGAGAACATCTGGCCGCAGTCGATGAGCAGCAGCTTGCCCTCGGCCTCGATCGCGGCACAGTTGCGCCCGATCTGGCCGAGGCCACCGAAGAACCGCACCGACACGCCATCGTTCTTGGCGCGACCTGCGGTGCGGGCGGTCAACGTCCGAGCCCGGCGAGCACGACGCGGGCGCGGTCCTGCAGATCCTCCGGCTCGGGACCCATGGGCGGGCGGCAGTCTCCGCCAGGAAGCCCGAGGACCTTCAACATGGCCTTGGTCGGTATGGGGTTCGGGTTGCGGTCACCGCTCTCGAACGCCCAGCTGGGGATGAGCCGTTGGTTGATCTGGCGTGCCGCCACGACATCGCCCCGTTCGAACGCGTCGACCATGTCGCGGCACTCGAGCCCACACCAGTGCGATGCCACGCTGACGATGCCGACCGCACCCACGGCGAGCAGCGCGAGGTTGAGCGCATCCTCGCCGCTGTACACCTCGAAGCCCGGCGGGGCCTGCGCGATGAGCGCGGCGGTCTCGGCCATGTTGCCCGCCGCGTCCTTCAACGCGCAGATGGTGCGATGGTCGTTCGCGAGCTCGAGCACCGTGGCGGTCTCGATGCGGCGACCGGTTCGCGCCGGGATGTCGTAGAGCATGATCGGCAGGTGCGTCGACTTCGCCACCGCGGCGTAGTGCTGGACGAGCCCCGCCTGCGACGGACGGTTGTAGTACGGCGTGACCGACAAGATGGCCGCTGCGCCGGCGTTGGTCGCAAGCTCGGTGAGCTCGACCGCGGCCCGTGTGTCGTTCGACCCGGCACCGGCGATGACGGGCACCGCAACGGCTTCGACCACCACCCGGATCAGTTCGATCTGCTCGGCGTGGGTGAGCGTGGGGCTCTCGCCGGTGGTGCCGGCCACGACCAGGCCTTCGTTGCCGTTGTCGACCAGCCACTGGGCGAGCTTGGCGGCACCGTCGAGATCGAGCGAACCATCGCTGTCGAACGGCGTGACCATCGCCGTGATCACGCGACCAAAGCGCGCCATGGGTACTCCTCGGGTGCAATCGTTCACTGGGGACGCCGGTGGGCGGGCTCCATCATTGGGACTCGTCGGCCCGTTCGAGGTTGAGCGTAGCGAGCAGGTTCTCGTGCAGCTCGAACCAGATCGTGTGGTACGAGTCGATCACCGGTTTCGTGAACCAGTCGTGGTCGCCCGAGTGGACCCGCACGCGGGCCGCCGCGAATCGGCCGTTGTAGTAGGCGAAGCGGGGAATGGCCAGTGCGAGCTCGTGACAGATGGGTTGCACCGCATCGTCGACCGCGTCGAGCTCGGCGATGACCGCCGCGTCGTACGCCTTGTCGGCATGGTCGTTGACGAAGTGGGTGCCGTCCTCGGCCCGGAGCTGCCAGCGGGTGCAGGCCCCCAGGAACTGGCGGTTGAGCTCGAGGAACTGCTGGTAGGCACGGGTGACCACCGGCCGGCACCCATTGGCGTCGAGCTCTTCCGCGAGGCGCCGTTCGCCTTCGATGCGTCCGGCCGTGGTGAGCGACCAGCCCGAGATGCGGCCGTTGCGGTACGCCACGAACCCGTTGGCGCGGAGCTGTTCGAGGGTGTCGGCCGCCAGCTGATCGGCGAGGCGCGAGGCGTTCGCGACGACGTCGGCATCGACAAAGCTCCTGAGGCGCAAGGTGTGCAGCACGAGCAGCGCGGGATCTGTCGGCACAGCCATGGCGACGAGACGCTACTGCGGCACGTCGTCCGACGGGCCGATGCCCCCGGCGCGGGCACGGGCGTTGCGGCGCAGGATCATCGGATAGCCGATCGCGCCGATCGTGGCGAAGATGAACCATTGGAACGCATAGCTGAGGTGCGACCCGTTGTTCAGCGTCGGGTCGAGCACCGCCACGAGCGGGCTGCCCTGTGCTGTGGTCGCGTGCACCCAGAACGGCAGCACCGGGGTCCCCCACCGTTCGCCGAGCTTGCCCACGTCGACCTGGCTGATCTCGATCACCTCGGCGGTACCGACGCTCGTGGCGAACACCCCGCGACGCGAGTTCTGCACCGTGCCGACGAACTCGACGGTGCCGGTGGGCGGCGCGCTCACCTGGAGACTGCCTTGCGCGACGAGCGAGCGCGGCACGAAGCCCCGGTCGACCACCACCGTTCCCTCGGCGGTGTCGAATGCACTGAGCACCCAATAACCCGACTGGTCGTTCTGGGCCCGATTGGCCACGAGGACGTCGGTGCCGGGGCGGAACGTGCCCCGCAGCTCGACGCGCTCCCACTCCTTCGGGGTGCCGCCCGGGACCAGCGGCACCGGACCCTCGGTGAGTGCGGCGCGGATCGTGTCGTTGAAGGCCTGGCGCTCGTCGAGGCGGCGCAGCTGCCAGAACCCGAGGCTGACGAACAGCACGACGAGCCCGACGACGAACAGGTGCGACAGGATCCACTTCGGGCGCAGCGCGAACCGGTACACGTCGGTCGACCCTACCGGTTGCGATCGTGCAGCCCGCAGGCGGCCCGCACGTTCGCAACTATTGGCGCGGCCGGAGATTCTCGACGCGTCGTTGAACCTCGGACCTCACCGCGGCGTATTCCCACGAACGGCCTGGCGACCTCCGGGTGGCTCCAACGGCAAAGGAACGAATCATGCAGTCCAGTCGAAAGCGCCTCCTCGGTGGCGTCGGTGCCCTCGCCGTCGTCGTGATCGTGGCGATCATCGTCTACTTCGTGTTCATCAAATCCGATGCGCCCCCACCCCTCACGCTCAACAGCGTCGCCACCACCTCCACGGCGGTGGGTGCCGCGAGCGGATCCACCGCGGCGAGCGCAGCCACTGCGGCCACCACCACCGCCGGCACCGCCAACGCGTCGACCGCCAACCTCGACGGGACGTGGACGATCACCACGGCCTCGCAGGTCGGCTACCGGGTCACGGAGGACCTCGTCGGTGGCTTGGCCAACAACG
>JBKJKR010000462.1:0-9663 GCA_046597135.1 Acidimicrobiales bacterium
CACCGCACTTGGTCAACCTCGTCGTTCTCCCGGAACTCGCCGGCTCGGGGCTGCATCGACCAGTAGCGCACGATGCGCAGACGATCTCTGCGGTCGACATAGGTCGCAGGCCGAAGCTCGTCACCGGCGACGCAGACGAACCCCGTCTCCTCGTGCACCTCGCGCAGCGCGCAATCGAGCAGGGACTCGCCCGGCATGCGCTTGCCCTTGGGCAACGACCAGTCTCGGTGTCGTGGGCGATGCACGATCAGCACCTCGACGTGACGAAGGCGCGTGACACGCCAGATGACGCCTCCGGCGGCTTGCAGCATGACTTCACCGTAGACACGAGCGCCTGCGGACGCGCGGAGCCTCAGTGAACGCGGCATGGCGCCATCGCGAACTTACGGCAACTCGTCGATGAACTCCTTCGGCGTGCCGTGGCGCGCCAAGTTGGCGTTGCTCCATCGTTCATCGCCGGTGAGCTCTCGCGAGAACCAGGCAGGGGGCGTGAACGCGACTGCGGTTGCGTCGGATTCGAACTCGACCTCGGCGACGAACAGGCCCGCAAGATCGCCGTGATACACGTCGACCTCGGCGACGGCTTCGCGACCACCAACCTCGGTATCGGCGAGCCGCAACCGGTAGCGGGTCTTCTCGATTCGCCTGCCCAGTGTGTGCGCCCACAGCTCCTCGGCGTCGGTGGCCGAAACGGGCATCTCGACCTCACTGCGCGAGATGCCGCGTCCGGCCTTGATGGTCACGACCGCGGATTCCGGGCTGATGCGCACCCGAACCTCGACGGTGCCGTCGACGGCGAGGTAGCCCTGCCGGAGCCGCTGACCTTCCTGATCGCGGAGGCGAGGGGCGGGGTCCTCCCCGAGGAGGAACTTGCGTTCGATCTCTGGCGCCATGTCCAAGTATGACCAACGCGGCTACGTTCTGGCACGTGAAGGGCCGAATGAGCACGAGTTTTGCTGCACCGCATCACACGGCGGAGGAGATCGCTACGGCGCTGACTCGCGCCGGCTTCGTGCTCGAACCGGCCCGAGCGGTCGTGCGCTCGCTGCTCGATACGTTCGACGGTCGGCTGCACTCCGCAGGCTTGCGGTTGGAGAGCCGCGAGAGCCGTTCGTCCGAGCTGGTGCTGTCGGGCAGCGACACGGCCACCGCAGTGCTCGTGGTGGCCGCGGCACCGACCTTCGCCGACCAACTACCACCTGGGCCGTTCCGGACGCGCATCGCCGATGCCGCGGAAAGTCGCGCGCTTCTCCCCGCAGTGCGCGTGCGGGCGAAGTGCACATCGGCGGCCCGTCGCGATGCGGACGGCAAGATCGTCGCGACAGCGACCGTGTGGACCGATCTCGTCGTCGCCGACCATGCCGGCGACGACATGATCGCGAGCACCGTTGAAGTCGACGCGCACCTCGGTTTCGAGAAGCACGCGAAGAAGGCGTGCGCCGCGCTCACCCGCCTCGGGCTGGAGCAACTCGATCATGACACCCTCACCGAAGCGGCGCGCGTCGCCGGTGCGCACCTCGGTGGCTACCCGGGCCCGTCCGACATCGAGCTCGACCCGGCGATGCCGGCCACCGACGGATACCGGGCGGTGCTGGCCGGCTTGGCCGACACCATCGTCGCCAACTGGCAGGGCACCATCGACGAGACCGACATCGAGTTCCTGCACGATCTGCGCATCGCCGTGCGCCGCACCCGCACCGTGCTCGGCGAGGCGAAGAAGGTGTTGCCGAGCGCCGTGCTCGCCGACGCTCGCGCCGAGTTCAAACAGCTCGGCGCGGTCACGAGCCCACCGCGCGACCTCGACGTGTACCTCGAGGAGTGGTCGACCTACACCGACGGGCTCGCACCCGAAACGGTTTCCGCGCTCGAGCCCGTACGGACACTGTTGAACGAGCGCCAGGTCGCCGCACACCAGGAACTGTCCGACGCCCTTCGCGACCCCGCCGCTATCGCGTTCATGGCCGCGTGGCAGCGAGCGCTCACCGACCCGCCGACCGACGACGACCGGGCCGCGGAGGTTGATGATGCACTCGTCGACGTGGTCGCCAAGCGCATCGTCGCCGCGCACACGCGTCTCGTCGAAGACGGCCGCCTGATCCGCGACGACACCCCGGCGGAGGCCGTACACGACCTCCGCAAGGACGCGAAGAAGCTGCGGTACATGATCGAGTGCTTCGCCTCCTTGCTGGCCGACGGTCCGCGCAAGAAGTTCGTGCGCCGGCTGAAGCAACTCCAGGACAACCTCGGGGTGCACCAAGACGCCGAGGTGCACGTGGCCACCCTGCGCGAAATCGCCACCGACCTGCACCCGCGTGGCGAGACACCCGAGACGATGGTGGCCATCGGACGCCTCACCGAGCGAATCGATCAGCGCCGCATGGACGCCCGGGCTGAGTTCGCCGAACGGTTCGCGGCGTACGACACCGACGACACGAGCGACGACCTCGAGCGCGCCCTCGGACGCAAGCGATGAAGGTCGTCGCCACGTACAACATCAAGGGTGGCGTCGGGAAGACCGCGACCGCGGTCAACCTCGCGTACGAGGCGGCGCGCTCGGGCAACCGCGTGCTGCTGTGGGATCTCGATCCCCAAGGGGCGGCGACGTTCTTCTTCCGCATCAAGCCGAGCGTGAAGGGAGGCGCAAAGCAGTTGGTCAGCTCGAGTGGATCCCTCGGCACCCACATCCGCTCCACCGACCACATCGGCCTCGACCTGGTGCCGGCCGACTTCTCGATGCGCAACCTCGACCTCCACCTCGACGACCGCAAACGCCCGACCCGGCGAATCGCCGCGCTGCTCGAACCGCTGGCCGACCAGTACGACATCGCCATCCTCGACTGCCCGCCGGGCATCACACTCGCAAGTGAGAGCGTGTTCGCGGCGTGCGACGCATTGCTCGTACCCACCATCCCCACCACGCTGTCGATGCGCACGCTCGATCAGCTCGTCAACTTCCTCGCTGACACCGATCGCCCCTCGGTGCTGCCCTTCGTGTCGATGATCGACCGCCGCAAGAAGCTCCAGCGCGACTTTCTCGAGGAGCTCTTCGAACGCATGCCGGCGCACCTGCCCACCGTGATCGCGAGCACCAGTATCATCGAGCGCATGGGTATCGAGCGGGCCCCGGTCGCCACGTTCGCCCCGCGCAGCCAGTCGGCGCTCGCGTACCGCCAACTGTGGGTCGACATCGCCGGCCGGCTCTGGACCTGAGCGCAGCTACAACCAACCGCTGCGCCGGAACGCGCGGAACAGGGTGACGGTGAGCGTGACCATCGCCAGTAGGACCAGCAGGTAGCCGTAGCGCCAACCCAACTCGGGTTGATGCTCGAAGTTCATGCCGTACACGCCGGCGATCAACGTCGGCCCCGCGGCCATCGCGACCCACGCGCTGATGCGTCGCATGTCGTCGTTCTGCTGGACGGAGATCTGCGCAAGGGTCGCGTCGAGCGCGGCGTCGAGCAGGTTCGACAGCGACACGGCACGCGTGACCGTGCGGTCGAGTTGCTCCGACGCCTCCTGCACCAACGCCACCACCTCGTCGGAGGCTCGCACGTCGGGGTGGCGCATCAACCGGGTCAACGGGTCCTGCAGCGAGCTGATCGCGAGGTGCAACGAACGGACCTCTCGCTTGAGGTGGTAGAGCCGTTTGATCGGTCGGCGCGCGCTGTCGGAGAACACGTCGCGCTCCACATCGACGGCCGCCCGCTCGAGGCCGTCGAGCGCGGGCCGGTAGTCGTCGATCACCTGCTCGATGATCGACGCGAGCACCGCGGGTGGGCCGACGCTCAGCCATTCGGGGTCGCATTCGAGACGACGCCGCAGGCCGCCGAGGGGTGTGGCATGGCCGAAGCGCACGGTCACGATGCCTTGCGGACCCACGATCACCGAGAGCTCGCCGAGTTGGATGCCGCCGGTGCTCTCCTCGTACAGCGCCGTGCGCAACACGAGCTGCATCGTGTCGCTCTCGAGCGCGAGCACCGGCCGTTCGTGCGGCGCGACCAGCTCGTCATAGGAGAGGTCGTCCCACCCGAGCGACCGGCAATGATCGGCCAACTCCGTGCTCGTCGGCATCCGCAACCCGACCCAGACGAAGCCGCCGTCGACGTCAGCCGGGTCCTTGTCGCGGGCGCCGGCGACGCGGGCGCCGTCGACGTAGACCGCGCGATCGACGATCACCGAATGTGGTCACTTGTCGGATGCTCACCCGCGTCGGCGGCCACCACGTCGGGCGGCCCGACGATGAGCGGATCGGGCTGCCCGGCCACGTCCGGGTCGCGGTCGGGGTAGTCGAGGCAGTTGAGCACGAACTTCATCGCCTCGAGCCGGCCGCGCTTCTTGTCGTTGGCGCGCACGACGGTCCACGGTGCGTACTCGTGATGGGTGCGGCGGAACATCGTGTTCTTCGCGTCGGTGTACTCGTCCCACCGGTCGAGCGACGCAAGATCCATCGGGCTCAGCTTCCACTGACGTACCGGATCGATGCGGCGGATCGTGAAGCGTGTCAGCTGCTCGCGCCGCGACACCGAGAACCACAGCTTCACGAGGATCACGCCCGAGCGCACGAGCGTCCGTTCGAACTCGGGCGCGTGCGCCATGAACTCTTCGTAGTCGTCGTCGCTGCAGAACCCCATCACCCGTTCGACGACCGCCCGGTTGTACCAGGACCGGTCGAACAACGTGATCTCACCGCGGGTGGGCAAGTGCTGCACGTAGCGCTGGAAGTACCACTGCCCCTGCTCGCGCGGCGATGGCGCGGACAACGCGACCACGCTGGCGCTGCGCGGGTTCAGGTGCTCCATGAACCGCTTGATGCTGCCACCCTTGCCGGCCGCATCGCGACCTTCGAACAGCACCACCAGACGCTGGTCGGTCTCTTTGATCCAGCTCTGTGCCTTGAGCAGTTCGATCTGCAGGAGCCGCTTCGATTCCTCGTACTGCTCACGGCTGAGGCGCTCGTCGTAGGGCCATGTCGTGGATGATCGCGGACGGCGCGGACGGCGCGGCGAACCCAAGGTGAACGTCAACCGAACGTCGGCGGAACATCAGGTGATCGCCCGGGTCTTGCCTGCTCGTTCACCGGGCCGCCATCGAAACGTCGCGCTACTGCTCCGCAGGTTTCGCTTCGTGTTCGCCCGCCCGTCCGACGACGGCGCGACACTCGAACCATGGCGGATTACGCAGTGCTCTATCACGATCCGGTCCGCGTATCGGACGACATCAGCCTTTCGATCCTCGCGGCGCAATCGGTGTGGGTGTGCCGCAACGATCGGTACGCATTCGAGGTGCACGTACTCGGTCAGCGGTCCGCCCTCGATCCCTCGGAGACACTTCTGACCCACGGGGAAGGTCGCTATCGGTTCGCGCTCGCGATTCTCGGTGGGCGACACGTCCATCGCGCCGCGGCCGACCTGCCGTCGAAGGATGACCCGATCACCGTGACCGTCGGCGCCGAAGAGGTGCGCGAGATCCTGGCGAACGTACCGCCGGTCGTGGCGATCACCTTCGGCGACGTGATCTACCGGTTCCGCGCGACTGACGTCACGACGGCCCAACTGTCGCGAGCAGCCGGCTGATCGTCGGACTTCGATGAGACCGACTCGGCGTTCGACGCTCGCCCGGCTGCCGCTCGGTGCGGGAGCCGGCGGTCTGGCCGTGTGGTTCATCAGCACCCACCGAGCCGATCTCGCCTCGGTCGAGCACGGCCTCACGTCGACGAGTCCATGGTCCTGGTTGCAGGCACTGGCGTTGAGCGTCGTCCTGGCCACCTCGACGGGTGGCGTCGTCCGACACAGCTTGCGCATGACGGGCGTTCCGCTGTCGCTGCGCCACGCGACCCAGACATCGCTGGCCGGCACGTTCCTCTGCGCGCTCATCCCGAGCGGCGGGATGGCCGGCGCGCCGTTCTTCGCCGCCCGAGCGCGGCGACAGTCGGCCCCGGCCACCGCCGGAGTGGCCGGCTACTTCCTCGCCTGCATCGTGGGCCGACTCGGCCTCGAGCTCGCCGTGTTGGTTTCGCTTCCCCTGCTTGCGTCGTGCGGGATCCCCGTCTCGCTCGTGCTCCTCGCGCTGACGGTTCACGCGCTCTCCACCATCTCGAAGGTCGTGGTGGTCGGCGCGTGCCGGGGGCGCGAGGGCGCGCTCCTGCGCTGGACCGCGTCCGCCCGTTCACGGTTCGGTCGCGCACCGCAGCCGGCACCGACCTGCCCGGCCCGTGGGCTCGTCGAGCAGTTCGCCGCCGTGCGATGGCGAGGAGCGAACCTTCGCATCGGCCTTGCGTGGTCGGTGCTCGGCAAGTTCACCGGCGGGCTCCTCCTCGTCGTTGCGGTCCGCGCCGTCGGCGGCTCGATGGGCTGGTCGTCGGGGTTCACGATCTATGCCGCAGCCACGCTGGTGGGCGCCGCGTCCTTCGTCCCGTCCGGCCTCGGCGCGGTCGCGCTCACCATCGGTCATTCGCTCGTCGCCACGGGGATGGCGCCGACGCAGGCGGCAGCGGCGGTCGTGTTCTATCGACTGTTCCAGTTGTGGATCCCACTGCTCACCGGCGGCCTGCTCGTGATCCGGCACCACCGGCCTCGGGTCCGAGCGAGGACCACTGCGCCACACCGAACGTACGACAGGTACCCACCGCACGTCGGCCTGGCCGACCATCGAGCCGAGGAAGCTTTGGTATGAGCGATGCGAACGTGACCGCGCTCGAGCACGACCTCCGCCGACTGCGCGATGCACTCGTCGCTGCCGAGCTCGCCCAGTCGGAGCAGATCGCCGCGGTGCACCCGCGGCATCGTCGTTCTGCGGCGAACCTGGTGCACTACGTCGAGCTTCGCAACCACGACGTGCGCGACGTCCAGGAGCGGTTGGTCGCACTTGGTCTCTCGTCGCTCGGGCGCGCCGAGGCACACGTGCTGGCCACCGTCGAGGCCGTGCTGTCCCGAGTGGGTGAGCTCGATTCGAGCACGGCGACCCCGCCCGAACCGGCGGCCCGCGTGGCCATCACCGAAGGTGACGCGCTGCTCGAGACGAACACCGAACGGCTGCTCGGTCCGCCGCCGTCGAACCGTTCCACGAGGATCATGGTGACCCTCCCGGCGGAGGCGGCCGAGGGGTCCGAGCTCGTGGCGTCGTTCGCAGCATGCGGCATGAACCTGGCCCGCGTGAACTGCGCCCACGACGACGAGGCGACGTGGGCCTCGATGATCGCCCACATGCGTAATCTCACGGACGATTCGTTGCGCGTCGCCATGGACCTCGGCGGGCCGAAGCTGCGCACCGGTCCGTTCGAACCCGGGCCGCAGGTGGTCAGGATCTCTCCGGAACGCGATCGCTTCGGGCGTGTCACCGCGTCGGCGGTGTTGCTGCTGGTGCCCGACCGTGCACCGTATGCGCCTCGCGACGGTTCCACCATCATCCCGATCGCCGACGCCACCGCGATTCCGATCGTCGATCGATCGTGGTTGCAGCGTCGAGTCGCCGGTGACGAGCTCGAGCTCACCGACAGCCGGGGCTCGCGGCGGCGCTGGAGCGTCGTCGACGTCAGTCCCGACGGTTGCGTGGCGACCACCGATCAGACGGCCTACATCGAGACCGGCAGCAAGCTCACCTGTGGTGGCGATGACGCAACCATCGTGGGCGAGCTACCGAATCGTGAACAGTCGCATCATGTGGGGCGCGGCGATCGGGTCGTGCTGACCCGCGAGCTCGTGCCCGCGATTCCCACCGCCGGCGCCGATGTCCACCGCATCGGTTGCACGCTCAGCGAAGCCTTCGACGCCGCGCAACGCGGTCAACGCGTGTTGCTCGACGACGGCAAGATCGCCGGGGTCATCGAGCGAGCCACGGCCGACGAGATCGAGCTCACCATCACCGCGGTGCGGCCCGGCGGGGCCAAGCTCAAGGCGGGCAAGGGCATCAACCTTCCCGACACCGAGCTGCGCATCGGCGCACTCACCGAGAAGGACCTGCGCGACCTGCCGTTCGTGGCGCAGCACGCGGACATCGTGAACCTCTCGTTCGCCCGAACCGCACACGACGTCGCCCGACTGCAAGATGAGCTCGGCCGCCTCGGCGCGGACGAGGTGGGCATCGTGCTCAAGATCGAGAACGTCGCCGCGTTCAACAACCTGCCGGAACTGCTGCTCGCCGCGATGCGCAGCGACCGAATCGGCGTGATGATCGCTCGCGGCGACCTGGCGGTCGAGGTCGGCTTCGAGCGACTCGCCGAGGTCCAAGAGGAGATCCTGTGGGCGTGCGAAGCCGCACACATCCCCGTCATCTGGGCGACCCAGGTCCTCGACACCTTGGCCCGCACCGGGCAGGCGTCGCGGGCCGAGGTCACCGATGCCGCCATGGCCGTTCGCGCCGAGTGCGTCATGCTCAACAAGGGTCCGTTCATCGCCGAAGCGATCACGACGCTGGACTCGATCCTCGTGCGCATGCAGGACCACCAGCACAAGAAGCGCAGCATGCTCCGCCGGCTGACCGCGTGGGATCGCACCCGGCCACGACGCTGACCCTCACCGGAGGATCGAAGGCACCCTCGGGTCGTGCGCCAGCGCGAGCAGGTCGACGATGGCCAGCGCAAAGCGACGGTCCGCGATGTCGATCACAGCCGCGCTCGTTCTCTGCACGAGCACCCGACCATGGGGCGCGTCCGCACCGCCGACGATGATCTCGACACCCTGTGACGGAAGGGCGAAGTCGTTCCCGCTGTGGATCCACAAGGACTGGGTCGGCAATGGCTTTCACGGACTCTTGGCAACGGGGCGGCGACTCGTAGCGGGTTCGTAGCGCGCAGCCCCGCAGCTCGGGAGCCCGTCAGGTGCCGGTGAAGTTCGCGGGGCGCTTCTCGATGAAGGCTTTCATGCCTTCCTTCGCATCGTTGCTACGCGAGACCTTCGCGGCGTACGCGGCCTCGATCGGCCGGGCCTCCTCCTCGGGGAGCCACCCGGTCTCGATCGCGGACGCCTTCGACGCAGCCACCGACAGCGGACCGTTCGCCGCGAGGATCGCCGCGATCTCGTGCGCCTTCGCCAAACCCTGACCCTTCGGGACCACGTGCGTGACGAGCCCCCAGCGCAGCGCCTCCTCGGCGTCGAGGATGCGGCCGGTGAGCAACATCTCCATCGCCACCGCGTACGGGATCTGCCGTTTGAGCCGCATCGTCGACCCGGCGCCCGCGATCAACCCGCGCCGAGCCTCGGGGACCGCGAACCGCGCCTGCTCCTCGGCGATGCGGATGTCGGTCTGTTGCAACATCTCGCACCCGCCGCCCATGCAGTCACCGTTGACCGCGGCGATGATCGGCGTGCGCAGCCACTGGTGCAACAACAGCCCGCGGGCGATCAGCGTCGGGTCGGATGCCGCACGCTTCTCGTTGTCGGTCGGGTCGGCGTCGCGGTTGCCGGCCATCCAACCCGACGCGAGATCACCACCCACGCAATACGAACCCGGCGCACCCGTGAGGATGGCGGCGCGAATCGAGTCGTCGGCATCGATGGCCTCCCAGGCATCGGCCATGCGCACGATCATGTCGATCGACAACGCGTTGCGCCGCGTCGGTCGGTTCATCGTGAGCACGACCGTGGGGCCTTCGCGTTCGAACAGCAGGCTGGGTTCCTCGGCACTCATCCGCGCACGTCCTTCGATCGTCGAACCCGCAATCTCTAC